>CP144768.1:127310-268407 GCA_036689225.1 Candidatus Stammera capleta
CAAATTGAATAATATAAAATAAAATTTAACAAATTGAATAATATAAAATAAAATTTAACAAATTGAATAATATAAAATAAAATTTAACAAATTGAATAATATAAAATAAAATTTAACAAATTGAATAATATAAAATTTTTAAAAAAAAAATGTACTAAATGAATTATTTAATATATAAAATATATTTAAATAATTCAATAGTACAAATTTTAACCAATTAAATAATAATAAAACAAAATTATTACAATACCAGATATTATAAAGGAACAACATTAGTTGCTGATGGACCTTTAGCACCATCTGTTATTTCAAATTCAACAGACTGACCTTCTGTTAAAGTTTTAAAACCACTACTTTGAATAGCAGAAAAATGTACAAAAACATCTTTATCACTATTTTCAGGAGTAATAAATCCAAAACCTTTAGATTCATTAAACCATTTTACACTACCTTTTACTCTTGTTGACATTAATATTACCTTTTAAATAAAATATAATCTAATAAATATTAACATAAATAAAAAATATTTCAAGTAAAATTATTAAATAAATAATTAAATCTTATATAAATAATTATAATGTGCATTAGCTAATGCTAATGCATCAGTAATATTAAAATTATATATTCTATTTATATTAAATTTTTTACATATAAATTTACTAATATATTTCTTATTAACATTACCATTAAAAGTTATAGATTTTCTAATTTTTTTAATATTATATTCAAAAAAATTTATATTATTTAATAAAGCAATAGATATAACTATTCCAGACAATTTACTAAGTTTAATTAAAACATCATAATTTTTAAAATAAAAAAATTTTTCTATAACTAAATAATTAGGTTTATAATTTATACAAATTTTTAATATATTAATATACATATCATATAATCTATCATTAAAATTTATAAATTTACTATTAATACAACCACTATTAAAATATTTAAGTTTATTATTAAATACATCTAAAATACCATATCCAGTACAATATGTACCTAAATCAATACCTATAATTCTTTTCACAAATAAAATCCAAAATTTTAATCAGGTGAACCAGTTAATAAACAAGTACCAGAAGTAGTTTTAGGAAAAGCAATAACATCTTTTATACTTTTAACATTAGCTAATAACATAATTAATCTATCTAAACCTAAAGCTATACCTAAATGAGGAGGAGCACCATATTTTAATGAATTTAAAAAAAAATTATATCTTTCTTTAATACCTAATATATTAAATATTTCCTTTTGTAAATCATAATTATGTATTCTTTGAGAACCACTACCTATTTCATAACCATTAATAACTAAATCATAAGAATTAGCTAATAATAAATTATAATTATTTATAGATTTTAATTTAGATAAATTAATATTTAATGGCATAGTAAACGGATGATGATAAGCATTAATTTTATTATATTTATCATAATAAAACATAGGAAAATTAATTATTCAAATAGGATAAAATCCTTTTTTAAATAAATTAAAAAAATTACAATAATAATTTCTTATTTCAACTAAAAAATTTAAATCTAAATAATTATCTAATAAAATTATAGAAATAAAAGTATTTACAGATACATTTAAATATAAAAGAATATTATTAATACAAAATTTATCAATATTTAATTTACCAAAAATTTTATATTTAAAATTTTTATTTTTTATATTATAAACATAAATACAAAAATATTTATTTATTTTTTTTATTTTAAAAAAATTAAATATTAAATCTATTTTTGATATATCAAAAACATTATTAATTATAATAGTTTTTATATTATCTATTTTATAATTTTTAAATAAATTTTTTAATAAAAACAAAGAAAAATTAAAATTATATTCTACAATATTACGTAAATCAGGTTTATCAGTACCATAAATATTAATTGAATCTATATAATTTATTTTTTTAAAAAAACTATTAATTTTATAATTTTTAAATTTTAATCATATATTAAAAATTAATTTATTTATTAAATTATATAAAACATCAAAATCAACAAAAGACATTTCTATATCTAATTGAGTAAACTCAGGTTGTCTATCAGAACGTAAATTTTCATCTCTAAAACATTTAACAATTTGATAATATTTATTAATACCAGAAATCATTAATAATTGTTTAAATATTTGAGGAGATTGAGGTAAAGAATAAAATTTATCATTATATATTCTACTAATAATTTTATAACTATTTGCTCCTTCAGGAAAAGATTTAGATAAAAAAGGAGTTTCTATTTCAATAAAATTATTTTTAATAAAATAACTATTAATAAAAAATTTAATATTAGATTTTAATTTTATTATTTTTAACATATCATTTCTTCTTAAATCTAAATAACGATATTTTAATCTAATATTTTCAGAATTATTATTATTATATATATCCAAAGGTAAAGATATAGAATAATTTAATATATTTATATTATAAGCTAAAACTTCAAAATCATTAGAATTAATTTTATTTTTTAAAATACCAAATACCTGTATACAAGACTCATTATTTAATAACAAAATATCATTTCATAAATGAGTTATATTTTTTTTACATAATACTTGTATATTTCCACTTATATCTCTAAAATTTATAAATATTATATTTTTAAATATCCTTATATTATTAACTCATCCAAATAAATTAACTTCTTTATTAATATCTTTATTTTCCAAAAAATTACAATAAATATTCATAATAAATACTCAACTATAAATTATAAAAAATAAAAAATAAATATAATTAATTATAATAAATATTTTATAAATAATAAATAATTAAAAATAAAATAATAATATAATAAAATATGAATATAAAAAAAATAATAATTAAAGAAATAGATAGTATTTTAAAAAAAAATAATATAATAAAAAAATATAATTATAATATAAAAAATAATTATAAATTTAGTGATTATCAAATATATGGAATTATAAATATATCAAATAAAGAAAATATAAATATAAATAAAATAATTAATATATTTAAAAAAAAAATAAAAAAATATAAAATATTTAAAAAAATAAATATTATAAAACCAGGAATAATAAATATATTTTTAAAAAAAAAAGAAATAGAAAAAATAATAAATAAAAAATCAAAAATTAAAAATTTTGGAATAAAAAAAACAAAAAAAAAAAAAATAATTATAGATTATTCATCACCTAATATATCAAAAGAAATGCATATAGGTCATTTAAGATCAACAATATTAGGTGATTGTATATCAAATATATCATCATTTTTAGGAAATAAAATTATAAAAATTAATCATATAGGTGATTGAGGAACTAATTTTGGAATGATAATAACTTTTATTAAAGAAAATAAAATAAAATTAAAAAATATTAATATAAAAAAAATAGAAAAAATATATAAAAAATCACAAAATATTTTTATTAAAAATAAAAAATTTGCAAAAAAATGTAGATTAAATACATTAAAATTACAAAAAAAAAATAAATATAATATTAATATATGAAAAAAAATTACCAATATAAGTATATTGGAAAATCAAAAAATATATAAAAAATTAAATGTAAAATTAAATAAAAAAAATATATTTGGAGAAAGTTATTATAAAAATAAAATAAAATATATAATAAAAGATTTAATAAAAAAAAAAATAGCAATAAAAGAAAAAAAAACAATTATTATAAAAAATAAAAAAAATAAATATAATATAATAATTCAAAAAAAAGATGGAGCATATTTATATAGTACTATAGATATAGCATGTATAAAATATAGATATGAAAAATATAAAATTAATAAAATAATATATTTAACAGATATTAGACAAAAAGAATATATGGAAAATATATTTTCAATAGTTAAAAAAGCAAAATATTTACCAAAAAAAATTAAATTAATACATTATTTTTTTGGAAATATATTAAATAAAAATGGTAAACCATTTAAAACAAGAAAAGGAAATAATATAAAATTAAAAAAAATAATTAAAAAAACTATAAAATATACAAAAAATAAAATTATTAAAAAATATAAAAATAAAAAAATTAATAAACAAAAAATATATAGAATATCAAAAAAAATAGCTATAGGAGCTAT
This sequence comes from Candidatus Stammera capleta, assembly GCA_036689225.1. GTDB lineage: Bacteria > Pseudomonadota > Gammaproteobacteria > Enterobacterales > Enterobacteriaceae > Stammera > Stammera capleta_AH. The sequence goes on from CP144768.1 coordinate 131,386, forward strand.
AAAATATATGGATTTATCAAAAAAAAGAACAAAAAATTATATATTTAATTTAAAAAAAATATTATTATTTAATAATAACACTGGACCATATATACAATATGCTTATGCAAGAATAATATCATTATTAAAAAAAAATAATACTAATATAACTAAATGTATAAAAAACAAATTTTATATTAAAAATAATTTAGAATTTAAAATATCAAAAAAAATATTAAATTTTGAAGAAATAATTAAAAAATCATATAAATATGGAATTACACATGAAATATGTAAATATTTATATAATTTAACAATATATTTTTCTAAATTATATGAATCAGAAAATATAAAAAATATAAAAAATATAAAAAAAAAAAATAGTAGATTAAAATTAATATCAATTATAGGAAAAATAATTAAAATATGTTTAAATATTTTAGGAATACCTATATTAAAAAAAATATAATTAATTATTTAATTTTTTGTCCAATAGTAAAACGAAATTTATTATTATAATCTTTATAAGAATAAATATTATAATAACCTTTAAAATTAAAAAAAAAATTAATTACATCAATTTGAGTAAAACAATGTTCAATAATTAATCATCCATAATTATATAAATAATCATAAGAATTTAATATTATTAATATAATATCTTTAATACCATTATTATTAGAAAATAAACTAATATAAGATTCAAATTTAATATCATTATTAAATTTAAAAAAATATTTATTAATATATGGAGGATTACTAATAATAATATCAAATAGTATTTTTTTTTTTTTAAAATAAGAAAATCAATTACTTTTAATAAAAAAAACATTATTAACATTTAATTTTAAAGAATTATATTTAGATAAATTAATACATAATTCATTAATATCAATTCCAAAAACATAAGTTTTTGGACAAAATTTAGCTATAGAAATAGCAATAACTCCTGATCCTGTACCTAAATCAAGTATTTTTTTAAAATTATTAATTTTAATTAAATAAATAACATATTCAACCATTAATTCAGTATCTTGCCTAGGTATAAAAACATCAAAATATACTTTATATTCTAAAGATAAAAAATAACATTTATTTATTATATAATTAATAGGATATCCTTTTAATCTTTTAATAAATAAAAAATTTAAAAATGATAATTCTAAATAATTTAATTTATAAAATTTATTATTTAAAATAATTCATATTATATTTTTATTTAATACATATTTTAATAATAATAAACAATCTTCATATATATAATTATTATATATATAATATAATTTTATATTATCTAATCATTTATAAATATACATATTTAATTTTTATAATATTTTTTAATTAAAGGATTTATTAATAAATTTAAATTTCCATTTAATATATCATTTAAAGAATATAAAGTTAAATTTATACGATGATCAGTAACCCTATTTTGTATAAAATTATAAGTACGATTTCTATCACATCTTAAACCAGTTCCTAATAATTTTTTTTTATTATTATATTCTTTTTTATGCCTTTTATTTAATTCTAAATTATGAATTCTAGCTTTTAAAACTTCTAAAGCTCTAGATTTATTTTTATGTTGAGATCTTTCTTGTTGACATTCAACAACAATACCACTAGGTAAATGAGTTATTCTAACAGCTGAATCAGTAGTATTTACATGTTGACCACCAGCACCAGATGATCTAAAAGTATCTATTTTAATATCTTCATTACTAATTACAGGTAAATCTTTATAAGGTATATCTGGTATAACAGCTACAATACAAGTAGAAGTATGAATACGACCTTGAGATTCAGTTTCAGGAATTCTTTGAACTCTATGACCACCTGATTCAAATTTTAAATTACCATAAACATTTTTACCTATTATTTTAAATAATATTTCTTTATAGCCATTTGTAGAATTACCTTGAATATTTATTAATTTTATCTTTCATTTCATTATTTCTATATATTTTAAATACATCTTAAATAAATCTAACGTAAATAATGAAGCTTCATTACCACCAGTACCTGAATGAATTTCTAAATAAACATTTAATATATCTTTTTTATCTTTTTTAAATATTAAAAAATATTTATTTAATTTATTTAAATAATAATTAACTAAATTATTTAATTTATTTATTTCATCTTTAACTAAAATAGATAATTCTTTATTATTTATCAATAATTTTACATCTTTTAATTCATTTGAATATTTAACTCAATTATTAAAATAATTTTTAATTTTACATAATTTTTTATATTCATATATTAAATATAAATTTTTTTTACTATTATAAATAAAATTATTATTATTTAATAATTTATCAATTTCTTTAATTCTCTTATTAATATGTAAAATATCAAAATTTTTTTTTTCAATCATAAAACACCAAAATAATAATTAATTTAATATAATTTATTATAAATAATAATATATAATTAAATAAATTATATATTAAATAATAAAAATATAATAAAAATTTTAAAAATGTGTATAAAAATAATTATAGGAATAGGAAATTACAATAAAAAATTATTAAATACTAGACATAATATAGGAATATGATTTATTAATAAAATCATAAATAATAAATTTTTAAAACAAATAAAATTTAATAAAATATATAAAATATATATAAATAATAAAAAAATATATTTATATATACCAAAATCATATATAAATAATGTCGGAATACATATATTAAAAATAAAAAATAAATTAAAAATCAAAAATAAAAATATATTAATTGTACATGACGAAATAAATCTTAAACCAGGTAAAATAAAAATAAAATTTAATTTAAAAAAAAAAAGTACACACAATGGTATTAAAAATATAATAAAATATATAAACAATAAAAATTTTTACCAATTAAGAATAGGTATAGGAAAACCTAAAAATATAAAAAAATTAAAATATTTTATATTAAATATACCATTAAAAAAAGAAATAAAATTAATATATAAATCAATTATAAAATCAATAAAATATATAAAATTATTAATAAAAAAAAATAATTTTAAATATATACAAAATTTAATAAATTCACAATAATAATAAAATATAAATAATGGAAAAAATAAGTAATATAAATAAAATAAATAAAAAATATTCAAAACAACCAAAAAATATAATTATTAAAAAAAATATAAAAATAAATGTTGCAGGAAGAATAATATCAAAAAGATTAATGGGAACAAATAATTTTTTAAATATACAAGATATACAAGGAAAAATACAAATATTAATTAACAAAAAAATAATAAAAAAAAAATTAATATATAAAATAAAAAAAATAAAAATAGGAGATATTTTATTTATAAAAGGTATATTATTTAAAACAAATACTAATGAATTAACAATAAAATCACATTATTTTAAAATATTAATAAAAAATAAAAAATCATTACCAGATAAATTTCATAAATTAAAAAATAAAGAAAAAAAAATTAGACAAAGATATTTAGATTTAATAACAAATATAAAAACAAGAAAAACATTTTTATTAAGAATAAAAATTATTAATATAATTAGACAATATTTAAATAAAAAAAACTTTTTAGAAATAGAAACTCCTATGTTACATAATATACCAGGAGGAGCAAAAGCAAAACCTTTTATTACATATCATAATAAATTAAATAAAAATATTTATTTAAGAATAGCACCTGAATTATATTTAAAAAAATTAATAATAGGAGGTTTTACAAAAATATTTGAATTAAATAGAAATTTTAGAAATGAAGGATTATCTTATAAACATAATCCAGAATTTACTATGATTGAAATATATAAATCATATTCATCTTATAAATATATGATAAATTTAATACAAAAATTAATATATTATATTATTAATAATATTTATAAAAATAAAAATATTTTAATATTTCAAAAAAAAAATATAAAATTCAATATACCTTATAAAATATTAACCTTAAAAAAATCAATTTATAAATATTCAAATTTATTTAAAAAATTAAAAGACTTAGATAATAAAAAAAAAATAAAAAAAATAGCTAAAAAAATTAATATAAATTTTAATAAAAATACACCACTAGGAAAAATAATAAATAAAATATTTAAAATAACAACAGAAAAAAAATTAATACAACCAACTTTTATAACAGAATATCCATTAGATATATCTCCTCTAGCTAAAAAAAATAAAAATAAAAATGTAGCAGATAGATTTGAATTATTTATAGGAGGATATGAAATAGCAAATGGATTTACAGAATTAAATAATTATAAAAAACAAAAAAAAATTTTTAAGGAACAAACAAAAATAAATAATAAAAAAAAATTTTTTTATAATAAAGAATATATTAATGCATTAAAATATGGATTACCTCCAACAAGTGGAATAGGAATAGGTATAGATAGATTAGTAATGTTATTAACTAACAATAACTCTATTAAAAATGTTATTTTATTTCCAATGTTAAAATAAATAATATAAAAAATTAAATAACATAAATAAATTATATTAATATGAAAATAAAATGTGGAATAATAGGTTTACCAAATATAGGAAAATCAACTTTATTTAATATATTAACAAATAGCAATGTAAAAAATGAAAATTTTCCTTTTTGTACAATAAAATCTAATCATAAAAATATAAAATTATATAATAAAAAATTATATAAAATAGCAAAAATAAATAAAAGCAAAAAAATAACTTTTCCAAAAATAGAATATATAGATATAGCAGGATTAATAAAAGGAGCTCATAAAGGATTAGGTTTAGGAAATAAATTTTTAGAAGATATTAAAAAAACAAAAATATTATTACATATAATTAGAATATTTAATGATATAAATATAATAAATACTAATAAATATATAAATCCTATAAAAGATATTAAAATAATAAATAATGAAATTATTAAATCTGATATTAAACAATTAAAAAAAAACAAAAAAAAATGTAAAAATATAAATGAAATAAAAATAATTAATAATTATATAAATAATATAAATAAAAACCATAAAAATATTTTAAATAAAAAAGATAAATTTTTTTTAAAAAAATTAAATTTATTAACTTTCAAAAAACATATATATATATTAAATATAAATGAAAAAAATAATAAAAAAATAGTAAATAAAACTAAAAAATATTTATTAAAAAAAAAAAAAAATAAAAATATTTTAATATTAAATATAAAAAAAATATTTAACAAAAAAAAACATAAACATATAAAAATAAATAATAAAATAATTAAATATATTATAAAATCATTAAATTTAATAAATTTTTTTACAACAAATGAAAATGAAACAAAACAATTTTTATTAAAAAAAAAAAATAATATATTAAAAACATCAAAAAAAATACATAATGATTTTTTTAAAAAATTTATAAAAGCAAAAATTACTAATTATAAAAATTTTATAAAATATAAAGGATGAAATAATTTAAAAAAAATAGGAAAAATTAAAATAAAAGGAAAAAAATATAAAATTAAAAATAATGATATAATTTATTTTTTAATAAAAAAATAAATTAAAATTTTTAATATTATTAAAATAATATAAAACTAATATATTATTATATAAATATATATAATATATGTTAATTATAATAATATTTTTAAATATTAAAAAATACATTATAAAATAATGTATTAAAAAATAAAAATAATAACTATAATTATATATATATATATATATATATATATAAAATTAGATATATAAATTTTAAAAATTACTAAATTAATAATAAGAAAACAAAAAAAATATAATTTTTTAAAATTTATTACTAATAAAAATACAAAAAATATAATAAAAAATATAAAAAATTAATTAAAAAATTAAATATAAATAAAATATTATTTTTTAATAAATATATTAAAAAATAATCCTTTTAATATTATAAAAAAATTAATAAATAATATAAAAAATATTAAATATAATATTATATAAAAAATAAATATTCCAATATTATTAAAAATATTAATATCTAGAAAAAAAATATTTTACAATTAATTAATATTGTTATATTAATTTAAAAAAATAGTATAAATTATATAAATAAAAAAGATAATATAAAAATTAGTAAAAATAAAAAATATAAAAAATATTAAAAATAAAAAAAAAATATATTAAAATTATGTTAATAAAAATCAATAATATATTAATTTATGAAAAAATTACTACAAGATGAAATAAAAAACTTAAAATATTTAAAATAATAATAATAAATAATATAATATTAAAAGATAAAACAAAAATAAAATTATTAAAACAAGTTTTACCATTAAATATAACATCATATATAATAAATATAAATAAATTTATAAAAATATATAAAAATATAAAATATTTAAATAAAAAAATATCATTATTATTTATAAATTCTATAAATAGAATTAAAATCGTAAAAAAAAATATAAATATAAAATCTATTAATATAAATAATATATTTTTTAAAAAAAATACAAATAACTGATTCTATATAAATAAAATAAAAAAAATATAAATTCATTTTATTAATTATATAAAATATATATATAATTAAAAATTCGTAAAATATCAAATAATAAAAAAATAGATTTAATAAAAATATTAAATAAAAAAAAAGATTTTATATTTATTTAAAAAAAAACAAAATATATAAATAATATTAATAAAAATAATATTAATATTTTTAATAAATTATTTAATAAATATAAAATCAATATTAAATCAATTCCAACTATATTATTTATTAATTTATTACACATTAATAAAATTAATATTAAATAATATAAAAATAGATATTAAAATAAATAATATTCTTAAAATAATATTATTAATATAAATAAATATAGAAACTTCTATTTTTCCATATATAACTTTAACTTTAATAATATCTACTATAAAATAATCAATAAAATTAAGTATAACTTCATTAATTCTATTATCAGTTATAATAAAAAAATATTAACAATAATTATAAAAAATATAACTATAGTTTTTTAATATTTTTCTAATAAAATAATAAAAAATTAAAATTTATCTTATATTTCTTATATTTATATTATTATTTTACTATTACAAAAAATAAAAATTATTTTACTATTATTATTAATAAATACAACAATAAATACAAAATTAATTAAATATATATTAAATTTAATAATATTAATAATTATAGAAAAATTAAATATAATAGAAAAAATAATAATAGTAGTAAAATATACAATAATAATTAATATGATAATAACAAAATTTTTAATACCATTTTTAATTTAAGATTTATTATATTAAAATTTATAAAATTTAATTTATTATCTTTAAATATATTAAGAATTATATTAACAACTTTATATATATAATTATTACCAAAATATTACAATATAATAAATAATAACAAAAATAAAAAAATAACAAAATATAACGAATTAAATTAAAAATATAAAGTATAAATATGAATAATAAAAAATTAATCACAATAATATAATAAAAATATTTATAAAAAGTATATCTTTACAAAAAATCATAAAATTTTGAAAAAATACAAATATTAAGTTTTTATTATTATATAATAACAATAATAAATAAATTATATAATAACAATATAAAAAAAACTATTAAAAAAAATTTAGAATTTTTTAATACTAAATCATATATAATTATATAAATATTAAATATAATAATTACTATATAAGAAAAAAAAGCTAATAGAATTAAAATAAATAAAAATATAATTAATAATATTAAAATAAAATTAATAAATTTATTAATAGAAATAAAAAATTCTATATTTTGAGGTACAATAAGATTAATATTATTATTATTAAAAATTTAATTTAAGTATATTAGAAAATATAATAAATTCTCTATTATTTTTTATATTTTTTAATATAAAAAAATTATTAATATTATATTATGATATATATCATAGATATAAAAAAAGATTTAAAAAATAATTAAAAATATAAATAATAATATTTTACAAAAAATTACTGAAAGTTCATATATATTAAAATTATTTATAATAAATGTTTTAATAAATAAATGAACTAAAATAAATATACCTTTAATAATCAATTATTACCAAATATAATATTATTAATAATAATATTAATATATATACGATTATTAAAAAAAAATAAATCCTTTAATATTAATAATAATTATTTTTATATTTATAATAAATAAATATTTTAATATAATTTCAAATTAAAATAATATAAATAATAAATTAATTATATTTTTAATATATATATATATATTAAAAGTATAATTTTTTTTTTTTTTACAAATAAAAATCAATTTTCAATAATATTAATTATAAAATTTAATGAAAAATATAATAAAAAATAGTAATAATAAAAAAAAAAAAATAAAAATAGAAAAAGAATTAAAAAAATCTTATTTAAACTATGCTATGTCTGTAATAATAGGAAGAGCTCTTCCAGATATTAGAGATGGATTAAAACCAGTACATAGACGTATATTATATGCTATGTATATATTAAAAAATTATTTTAATAAACCATATAAAAAATCAGCTAGAATAGTAGGAGATGTAATAGGTAAATATCATCCACATGGCGATAATGCTGTATATGATACCATAGTAAGAATGGCTCAAAATTTTTCTTTAAGATATCCATTAATAGATGGACAAGGTAATTTCGGTTCAATAGATGGAGATTCAGCAGCAGCTATGAGATATACAGAAATAAGAATGTCTAAAATATCTAACGAATTATTACAAGATATAGAATATAATACAATTAATTTTATAAAAAATTATGATGAAACTAAAAATATACCAGAAATATTACCTACAAAAATACCAAATATATTAATTAATGGAACAACAGGAATAGCAGTAGGTATGGCAACAAATATTCCACCTCATAATATAAAAGAAATAATTAATGCATTACTAAAATATTTAAAAAATAATAAAATAAAAACTAAAGAAATAATGAAATATATAAAAGGACCAGATTTTCCTACAGGAGGAATAATAGAAAATACAAAAAAAATATATAAAGCATATAAAAAAGGAAAAGGAACAATAAAAATAAAATCAAAAATTAAAATAGAAAACGATAAAAAAAATAAAAAAAAATATATTATTATAAAAGAATTACCTTATCAAATAAATAAAACAAAAATAATTAAAAAAATAATAGAATTAAAAAAATATAAAAAAATAGAAGGTATATCTAATATTAGAGATGAATCTAATAAAGATGGAATGAGAATTGTAATAGAAATAAAAAAAAATATAAAAAGAAAAATAATAATAAATAAATTATATTATTTAACTAATTTAAAAATATCATATGGAATAAATATGATAGCTTTATATAAAAAAAAACCTAAAATTTTAAATTTAAAAAATATATTTAAAATATTTATTAAACATAGAAAAAAAATAATAAAAAAAAAAACTATATTTAAATTAAAAAAAAATAAAAAAAAAATACATATTTTAAAAGGTTTTTTAATTACATTATTTAATATAAATAAAATTTTATTTATTATAAAAAAATCTAATAATAAAGATGAAATTAAAAAAAAAATAATAAAAAAAAAATGAAAAATAAAAGAAAATATAATTAATAAAAAAAAAAAAATATATTATTTAAATAATTTACAAATAAATTCAATATTAAATTTAAGTTTAATAAAATTAACAAAAATAGAAAAAAATAAATTAATAAATAAATATTTAAATATAAAAAAAAAAATTAAAAAATTAAAAAAAATATTAAAAAATAAAAAAATATTAATAAATATAATAAAAAATGAATTAAAAAATATAAAAAAAAATTTTGGAGATAAAAGATTAACTAAAATAAAAAAAAATGAAAAAAAAATAAAAACTAAAGATTTAATAAAAAAAGAAAAAATAATTATAATATTAACAAAATTTAATTATATTAGTTATAAAAAGATAAAAAATTTTGAAATACAAAATAAAGGTGGTAAAGGAAAAAAAATAAATAAAATAAAAAATAAAAATTATATAAAAAATATATTAATAACTAATACTCATAAAAAAATATTTTTATTTTCTAATAAAGGTAGATATTTTATAATAAATTCATATGATATACCATATGAAATAAATTATAATCAAGGAAAACCAATAATAAATTTAATAAAAACTAAAAAAGAAGAAAAAATAACATTTTTATTAGAATATAAAAAAAAAAATATTTATAAATATTTAATATTAATAACAAAATACGGAATAATAAAAAAAATTAAAATAAATAAAATAAAAATAAAAATAAATAAAGGATTAAATATAATAAATTTAAAAAAAAATGATAAAATAATAAGTGCAAATTATATAATAAAAAATCAACAAATTATGATATTTACAAAATTTGGAAAAGCAATAAGATTTTCAGAAAATGATGTAAGAGAAATGAAAAAAAATTCATTTGGAGTAAAAGCTATAAAATTAAAAAATAAAGATTATATTATCTCATCTTTAACTATAAATAATAAAGATAAAGAAATAATTATTATAACAAGAAATGGATATGGAAAAAGAACATTATTATCAAATTTTTTAAAAAAATCAAGAGCAACAAAAGGTATTATATCTATTAAAATAAATAAAAAAAATAACTACGCAACAAAAGTTATAAAAATTAATAAATATAACAAAATTATAATAATTACAAATAAAGGTAAATTTATGTGTATAAAAACAAATAAAATAAATATTTTAAATAGAAATACTCAAGGAATAATTTTAATGCGTATAAATAATATTAAAAAAGAAAAAATTATAGATTTACAAAAAATTAATTAAAATACTTATAATATAAATACTGAAATAGTATTAATATTAGAAGAAATTAATGTACCTGAAACCATAATTATGGTATCACCAATTTTTGCATAACCATTAGATATAGATATATTTTTACTAATATTATAAAAATCATCTATAGAATTAATATTATTAATTAATATTGGTATAACTCCTTTAATTAAAATTAATTGTCTAATAATAATTTTATTTTTAGTTAATGCTAAAATTAAAGATTTAGGAAAATATTTTCTAATAGATTTAACTAATTTACCATTTTTTGTAAAAACTGAAATTAAAGGAGAATTTAATTTTTTAGAAATATCTACAGAACTTTTACATATAGCTTCATTTACAGATATATTTATATCTTTTTTATATAAATAATTATATTCTATATCATATCTATCTGTACAACAACAAATATCATACATTATTTTTACAGATTCAATTGGATATTTACCTTTAGCACTCTCTCCAGATAACATCACAGCATCAGTTCCATCTAATATAGCATTTGCTACATCACCAGCTTCAGCTCTAGTAGGTCTAGGATTTAATATCATTGAATTTAACATTTGAGTAGCAGTAATAACTATTTTTTTATAAAAATTACATTTTCTAATCATCATTTTTTGAGCAAAAATTACATCTTTTATAGGTATTTCTACACCTAAATCTCCTCTAGCTACCATAATACCATCAGAAACATTTAATATTTGATCAAAATTTTTTAAACCTTCTTTATTTTCTATTTTAGAAATAATTTTAATATTATTTCCTCCATTTTTATCTAAAAATTTTCTAATATTTAAAATATCAGAACTTTTTCTAACAAATGATGCAGCAATAAAATCTATTTTATTATTACAAGCAAAAATTAAATCTTTTTTATCTTTTTTAGATAATATAGGTAAATTAATATAAATATTTGGTAAATTAATTCCTTTATTTTCACCTAAAATACCACTATTTTTAACTCTACAAATTAATTTATAATTATCTTTATCAATTACAAACATACTAATTAATCCATCATCAACTAATATATTATCTCCTATATTTAAATCAGATACAAAATTTTTATAAGATACTCCAACAATAGTATTATCTCCTATAATATTTTTATCAGAAGTAAAAGAAAATATTTGATTACTATTTAAAAATACTTCTTTAGAATTTTTTAATTTTAAAGTACGAATTTCAGGACCTTTAGTATCTAAAATAATAGATATTTTTTTTTTAGTTTTATTTAAAGCAATATTTAAATTTTCAATATATTTTTTATGAATATAATGATTACCATGAGAAAAATTTAATCTTACAACATCCATACCACAATTTAATAAATTAACTAATATATTTATATTATTTATACTAGGTCCCATAGTACAAACTATTTTTGTTTTTTTCATATAATTAAATATTTATTAAAAATACTTTTTTAAAATATGCGTTCTAGTGGAATTGAACCACTAACTTCCATCACGTCAAAATGGCACTCTACCTTTGAGTTAAGAACGCAATACAATTATTATTATAATATAATTTTTTATAATATATATATAAAAATATATTTTTAATATATATATATAATATTATAATTAATATTTAAAAATTAACAATATAAAAATTTAAAATATATGAAAAAAAATATAATTAAAGAATTAAAATGAAGAAAATTAATAATACAAAATTCAGACGAAAAAAATATTTTAAAATATTTAAAAAAAAAAAATATAAGTATATATTGTGGATTTGACCCTACAAATGATAGTTTACATATAGGACATTTAATACCAATAATAACTTTAAAAAGATTTAAAAAATATGGATACAAAATAATAATATTAATAGGAGAATTTACATCTTTAATAGGAGATCCTAGTTTTCAAAAAAAAAAAAGAAAAAAATATAAAATTAATAAAATATTAAAATTTAGTAAAAAAATAATAAAACAAATAAAAAAAATAATATCAAATAAAATAATAATTAAAAAAAATAGTAAATGATTTAATAAAATGAAAATTAATTTTTTTCTTAAATATTTATGTAATAATTTTACAATTAATACAATGTTAAATAAAGAAGCAATACAAAAAAGAAATTTAATAAAAAAAAAAGGAATTAGTTATAAAGAATTAAGTTATCCTATATTACAAAGTTATGATTTTTTATATTTATTTAATAAAAAAAATACAAAAATTCAAATAGGAGGTTCAGATCAATGAGGAAATATAATATCAGGAATAAATTTAATTAATAAAATAAAAAAAAAAAAATCTTTTGGAATTACTTTACCATTAATAACAAAAAAAAATGGAATAAAATATAGTAAATCAGAAAAAAATATAATTTGATTAAATAAAAATAAAACAACACCATATGAATTTTATCAATTTTGATTAAATATAGAAGATAATAAAGTAAATAATTATTTAAAACAATTTACATTTTTAAATTATAAAAAAATTAAAAATATTAAAAAAAATAAAAATATAATAGATAAAAAAAAAATATTAGCTACAGAAATAACAAAAATAGTACATGGAAAAAAATATATTAAAAATATTAATTTTATTTCAAATTTTTATTTTAAAAAAAAAAAAAATATAACAATAAAAATATTAAAAAAAATTTTTAAATTTAAAATACCAAAAATAATCTTAAAAAATAATATTAATAAATTAAATAATATATTATTATTATTAAAAATATGTAAATCAAAATCAGAAGCTAATAAATTAATATATCATTCTTCAATAAAATTAAATAATATAATAATAAAAAATATAAATTATAAAATTAAAAAAGAAAATAAATATTTTAATAAATTTACTATATTAAAAAAAGGTAAAAAAAAATTCTATTTAATAAAATGAATAAAATAATATAATTTTCTATAATTATTTTATAGAAAATATTTCAATATAAAAATACTAAAAAAATAAATATATATATATATATTAAAAAAAATAATTTTATTAAATTAATTACAACAAAAAATATTTATATTATTTTAATTTAAATATAAAAATAAATTTTATTTATATTTATAAATTTAAATAATTTTAATTTATATATAATTTTAATATAAAATTATTTATTTTTTTAAAAAATCAAATTCTGATTTTCCTTTATAAATACAAGAAGATCCTAAATATTCTTCTATTCTAATTAATCTATTATATTTACAAATTCTTTCAGATCTACATAAAGATCCAGTTTTTATTTGTCCAGAACAAGTTCCTACAGCTAAATCAGAAATAGTAGTATCTTCAGTTTCACCAGATCTATGAGAAATTATAACAGAATAATTATTTTCTTTAGCTAATTTAATTGTATTTAATGTTTCTGTTAATGTACCAATTTGGTTAGGTTTTATTAATATAGAATTAACTACTTTTAAATCTATACCTTTTTTTAATAAATTTACATTAGTAACAAATAAATCATCACCAACTAATTGAATTTTATTACCTAAAATACTAGTTAAATAAACATAACCATTTCAATCTGATTCACTTAAAGGATCTTCTATAGATATAATAGAATATTTATTTATTAAATTACTTAAAAATTCTGTAATTTCATAAAAATTATATTTTTTATTTTCTAATAAATATATTTTTTTATCTTTATTATAATATTCAGAAGAAGCACAATCTAATGCTAAAAAAATATCTTTTCCTAATATATAATTAGATTTTTCAATAGCATCTTTAATTAATATTAAAGCTTCTTCATTAGAAGCTAAATCTGGAGCATAACCACCTTCATCACCAACAGATATCTTTTTATTATTTAATTTTAATATTTTTGATAAATTATGAAAAATTTCTGAACACATTCTTATACCATGTCTAAAACTATCTGCACCTACTGGCAAAATCATAAATTCTTGAATATCAATATTATTATCAGCATGACAACCACCATTAATAATATTTATCATAGGTATAGGTAAAACAAATTTATCATTATTTATTAATTTAGAAATATATTTAAATAAAGGAATTTTTAAAGAATTAGCATTTGCTTTAGCTACAGCAAAAGAAACAGCTAAAATAGAATTAGCTCCTAATTTATTTTTTAATTCAGTTCCATCATAATTTATTAAAATATTATCTATAAAATTTTGATCATTAGAATCTAAACCAATAATTTCTTTAGATATAATATTATTTATTATAAATACAGATTTTAAAACTCCTTTACCTAAATATCTAGACAAATCATTATCACGTAACTCTAAAGCTTCATTAGAACCTTTAGAAGCTCCAGATGGAACAATATATCTACCATAAAAACCATCTTCTAAATATACTTCTGATTCAATTGTAGGATAACCTCTAGAATCTAAAACTTCTCTACCTATAACTTTAATTATTTTACTCATATAATATACTCCATATAATAATTATATATATTTAATAATATTATTAAATATATTATTATAATAAATATTATTTCAAAATATTATATCATATAATAATAAAATATTATAATTAACAAATAAACAAATATATATTACATAAAATAATTAAAATATATAAAATATAATATATTATTTTATTATTTATAATATATAAATATTATAATATTATTTATATATTTTTCTATTAAATTTATCATTTATACCAGATTTTCTATAAAAATAAGTATTTATTTTATCTCTTCATTCACATGAATGAAGATATTGTTTTCTTAATCTTTTTTTGACATTATAAAATATATTTTTTTTTATATAAAATTTTAATTTATTTCATAATTTAATTCATTTATAAACATTTTTTACACCTTCAAAATGAGTATTATATATATATTGAATTATAGAAATTTTATATTTTTTAATTATATATTTATAAGATAAATTATGAAAAAATAATAATAATTTCTTAGGACATCTATTTATATCACTAAATTTTTTAATATTTTCATCAAAATATTGTTTTATAAAATTAGAACCATTAAAAGTTCTATTATATCCTAAACTATATCTATTAGAATAATGATATATACCTGAATCTAAATATTCATATCCATCTATATTTGGAACATAATTATTTTTTGGATCAACCATTCCATTTAAACCTAATGGAGAAGTATAATTTTCATAATTTTGTCAACTATTATACATTATTTTTCTAATTATATTTATAACTTTTTTATTTTTATTTATAGATAATATTATTCATTCTTTTAATAAATTATTTAAATTTTTATTTAAATTTCATAATATATTGCCATAACAAAATATATTAGATTGAGATAAATAATGTCCAGTTCAATTATAATTATTTCCTATATTAGATATAACAGAAACACCAAAATATTTACATTTTTTATGTAATTTTCCTGAAATTAATTTTTTAATAGTACATTTTCTATTTTTATAATAATAAGTATTAAAATTAAATATATTTTTTCATTGCATAGGTAATCAACATAAATCTATTTGTTGTCCAGTAAATTCTTGATTAATTTGTAATTCTAATATTTGAGAAGTTTTATCCATAGAACCTAATAAAGGAGAAACAGGTTCTCTAATTTGAAAACCTATTGGATCATTAATTTGTAATATAACATTATTTGGAAATAAACCATTTAATTTATTAAAATACTTATAATTATTTAATATTTTATCATTATTTTTATTTCTTCAATTTTGTTTTTTATATATATCACATTTTCATACTAAAATACCATTAAAATAATTTAAATTTTTAGCTATATATTTACAACCATCTATATGATTTCTATTATAATATAAAGGTCCTTTATTATTTTTACAATCAGTCTTTACAAAAAAACCTCCAAAATTTGGCATATATGAATATATTTCTTCTATTTTTTT
This sequence comes from Candidatus Stammera capleta, assembly GCA_036689225.1. GTDB lineage: Bacteria > Pseudomonadota > Gammaproteobacteria > Enterobacterales > Enterobacteriaceae > Stammera > Stammera capleta_AH. The sequence continues at coordinate 148,000 of CP144768.1, forward strand.
TTCTCATCAATATATAACATTATTATCTAATGGATCAAATGTATCTAATTTTCCTAATATTATAGGACTTTTATAATTAATAGATAAAAACATTTTTATATTATATTTATTTAATATATTATATATTTCATAAATTTGAATTAATCAATTTTTAGTAATTAAAAAAGTAGAAAATATATTAACATTAATATTATTTATACATATTGCATTTATTCTAATACTACATAATAATCTACAATAATATCTTATTCTATAAAAATCAAAATTAATATTATTTTTTAAAAAAAAAATAGAATTACCAGAATATCCTTTTTCTATTGAACCATCTAAATTATCTAAATGTTGTACAATTCTTAATTTAACTAATGGTTTTTCATGTATAAATATATTATTTATATCAAAATTATTTAATTGAATATTATTAAATAAATGATATAAAGAATATAAAAATCCTTTTATATTCTTAGAAAAAATAAAAATTTTATTTTTAATATTTTTTATTAAATATTCTTCATCATCAAAATTTTTATTATTAAGAAATATTAAACTTGATATTTTAATTTTATTTGTAAATACTACATAATTTTTATCTATAAAATATAATATCTCCTCTTTTAAAAAAAAATATTTTTTTTTTATATATATATATTTAAATATTTTTTTATATTTTTTTTTATTTAAAAAATTATCAATATTAACTAATCAACATTTCGAAAAATTTTCTTTTATCATTTTATTAAAATATTATTATTAATAATACATTTTTTAATTATATATTATAATAAAATATGGAAAAAAAAAAAATAAATAAAAATATTATTCCAAATATTAGAGGAATAAATATATATAATATATACCAAAATTTTTCTTTTATTAAAAAAATAAAGAAATATATAAAATATATAAATAATATTAAAATACTAATAAAATATAATAAAATAATAAATATAAAAAAATTTATAAATATAATAAAAATATGTAATAAAAAAAATATTAATTTAACTATAAATATTAAATTATATAATTTTAAAAAAAAAAATAAAATTAAATATATAAAATATATAAAATATATTATTAATAATTTAAATATAAAAAAAATATTTATAAGTATAAATTTACAATGTAAAAATATAAACGAATGATATCTCTTTTACAAAGATTTTATTTATATTTATAATTTAAAAAAAATAAATAATATAATTTTTATAAATTATCCAAATAATTTTAAATATCCTAATTATTTAATTTTATATAAAATTAAAAAAATATTTAATATTTTCAAAAAAAATAATATTTTTTTATTAATATCTATATATAATAAAATATATAGAAAAATAAAAAATTTAATACAATTTTTAAATTGTATAATAAATAAAAATATACCAATAGTTTTAAGTGAAATAAATTATATTAATAATATAAAATTTTTATTAAATTTCTGTCAAAAAAAAAATATAAATTGATGAATAACACCTAAAAAATATAAAAATATTAATAAAAAAATAAATATATCAAATATATCATCTATAATTTTTTGTAAAAATGGAATAAGACAAACATCAATAAAAAATCCTTACCCATATAATTATTATGGATAAGGTTTTTTATAATATTACTCACTTTATTTAATCTTTTAGTTTAATTTTCTTGTAGGACAAATATTTCCATTAGCATTTTCATTTAAAATACCTTTAGCTGTAACATTAACCATTTTTATTACAGAACCTTTTTTAATATTTACATTTGAAAATATAACTTCAATATTATTTCCTTTTATACCATTAAAAATAAAATTACCAGGTGTTAATACTTTTACTGAATCAAAATTTATATTTTTAAATTTAGGTATTTTATTTCCTTTAGCATTTTTATTATAAAACATATCTAAATATATAGGATTTTTAACATCTTTTATACATATATTTTTATATGTAATAAAACTTACTAAACCACCTCTAGAAATATCACTTTTAATACGTAAACCACTAGTTGTTCCATCCATAGATAAACCATCTACTAAAATATCATTAACATTACCTAATGTTTCACTACCTATTGACATTCCATGACCTTTACCAAAATTATTATTTACAATAGATATATGAGATGTAGGACCATGAGAAGCTTTTATAGCTATATTATCATCTCCTGTACTAATATATGAATGTGCTATAGTAATATTACTTGATGATCCTGGATCTATACCATCAGTATTACGAGCATCAGCAGGAGTATTTATATTAACTCCTCAAACTGTAAGTCCATCCAAATTATTTGTAGAAACATGAAAATTAGGTGAATTTTTTATAGATATTTTATAAAAAGTAAAATTTTTTGAATTCTTTATTACAATAAGTCTAGGTACATTTTGTGACTGATTTTTTTTTTGTGCTTCACTAGCTAAATTTCACCATGTTTTTGTACTTCCTTTCATAACAGAATTACCTTGACCATCAATAATTCCTTCTCCATATATACCACTATTTATAGAATTATTAACTGTTATAAAAGGAATACATGATTTACCTATATTATCTAATTTACCACATTTGTTACCTCCATTATCATATAATAATGGATCAGGTATTGCAGATAATATAGTACCCTTATCTATTAATATTCCTCCATTAGAAGGTATATTTAATGGACCTGAATAAAAATGAAAATTTTTATTATCAGTAGATTTTAATTCTACTACCTTATTTTGTTTAGCACAATTATTTATTGCTTTTTGAATTACACTAGTATTATTTTTATTATTAGCTTTTAATACAATACAACTTGAAGGATTTACAGGTTCTTTAATATTACGTGTATCTCCAGCTATAGCTGTATTTATAGCTAAAATACTTATTAAAATTAAATATATACTATTTTTCATATATATCCTATATAAATTTATTTAATAAAGTAAGTAATAATCATAAATATTTTAATATTTAGATTATATTATTATAACATAAAAAAATATTATAAAATATTTTTAAAAAAAAAATAAATTTAATATAAAAAATTATATTAAATAACAAAATATATATTATAAAAATTTTAATAAATAAATTATATTAAAATAGAAAATAAAATTAATAATTATAAAATTTTTTAATATAAATATATAAATTTATTTTTTTATATAAATATATGATATAATAAATAAATTAGTGGGGTAGAGCAGTGGTAGCTCGTCGGGCTCATAACCCGAAGGTCGTTGGTTCAAATCCAACCTCCACAATTTATAAATTAATTAAAATAATAATTATATATAATATTTAACATATATATAAATAATATTCCTTTTATTAAACCAAATAAAAAACCAAAAATTTTATTTACAAAAAAATATATAAATAATATAATTTTTTTAATAAAAAAAAATAAAAAATTTTCAAAAAAACTTAAAATTACAAAAAAAATAAAAATATTAATTTTTTTATATCCAATAAAAAGAAAATTATGTTTATATAATAAAAAATATTTATTTAATATATAAATATAAATAAAAGAAAAAAATTCTTTTACAAATCCTTTTTTAAAACTATAAAAAACAAAAAATAAAAATATAAAAAATATAAAAAAATAAAAATTTTTCATAAAATTATTAATAATATACATTTGATAAATATAAACCATCAGGTTTAACTAAAGATATATCAAAATTTTTTTTATTTCTATAAAAAAGAAAATCTTTAATTCATAAAAAAGAATATTTATATGTACCAACTAATAATAAACTACTAACTATATTCCTAACCATATGATATAAAAAAGAATTAGCTTTAATATCAAAAAATATAAAATTATTTTTTTTATAAATATTTAAATAAAATATAATTTTATAAGAACTTTTAGATTCACATCCAGAAGATCTAAATGAACTAAAATCATGTCTACCAATTAAAAATTTAGAAGCTATTAACATTAAATTAATATCAATATTAGTATTAATAAATGTCACTAATTTATTTAAAAAAATACATTTTATTTTATTATTATAAATAATATATATATATCTTCTAGCAATAGCATTATATCTTGCATGAAAATTATTATTAACATATTTAATTCAATTAATATAAATATAATTAGGTAAAATATAATTTAAAAATTTTAAAATTTTATTAATTTTAATATATTTTTTAATTTCAAAATGAAAAGTTTGACCTAAACTATGTACTCCAATATCTGTTCTACTAGAACAAAATATTTTAACATAATAATTAAATAATATAAATAAAGAATTTTCTATAACAGATTGTATACTATTATCATTTTTCTTTTGTTTTTGTCATCCATTATAAAAATAACCATTATATTTAACACAAGCAAATAATCTATACATTTAAATATTTATTTTTAATATAACGTAAATAATATAATTTAGATTTATTAATTTTTTTATTTTTTTTTATAATATTTATAGAATATATTATAGGTGAATAAAATTTAAATAATCTTTCAACACCTTCATTATAAGAAATTTTTCTTAATATAAAACAAGAATTAATACCAATATTTCTAATAGAAATTACTTTACCTTTAAAAGATTGTAATCTATTTTTATTTAATTCAATAACTCATATTTTAACTTCTATAATATCACCAGTTATAAAATTAATTTTTTTACTTAAATTAACATTTTTTTTTTCAACATAATCTATAATTCTATTTTTCATTTTAAATTCTCATATTAAATAAAAATTACTTTTTTTTATTTATTAAAAATAAAGACTTCAATAAATATGGTTTTAAAAATAAAGTTTTATTAAATGACATATTAAATCTTCATAAAAATATTTTTTTATGATTTCCAGATAATAAAATTTTAGGAACATATAAATTATTAAAAATTCTAGGTCTAGTATAATTAAGGAAAACCTAATAATTTATTTAAATAATAAAAAGAATCACATTTTAAAGATTTTATATTATTTAATACACCAGGTATATTTCTTATTAAAATATCAATAATAACTAAACTAGAAATTTCTCCACAACTAAGTATATAATCTCCTATAGATAATTCTATATCTATATAATTATCAATAATACGTTGATCTATACCATTATATCTACCACATATTAAAATTAATGAATTATAATTTAATAATTTTTTAATTAAATAATTATCAATAATTTTTCCATGAGGAGATAAATAAATAATTAAAGAATTAGGATAATCATTTTTAATATTATTTATAGATAAAAATAAAGGTTCAGGTTTAAATAATAAACCAGAACCTCCTCCATAAATTTTATCTTCATAATTATGATATTTAGTAAAATTTATAAGATTTATAATATTAATATTAATTATTTTTTTTTTTATAGCTTTATTTATTAAACCATTTTTTAATGGTGACTTAAAAAAATTAGGATTTATAGTTATAATATTAAAATTCATAAAACAAAATTATTCAATATTTAATTTTTTATATTTTTTTATAATAAACAAAACTCTTTTAGAAATTAAAACACCATATTTTATTCATTTATTTAAAATATTAATATTTATAAAAATATTTTTTTTATTATATATATTATTACAAAAAGGATTATAAAAACCTATTTTTTCTATAAATTTACTATTACGAAAATATCTTCTATCAGCTACAACAATATTATAAAATGGTAATTTTTTTCTACCATAACGAGATAAACGTATAATAACCATAACATTCCCAAATTAAATTAAAATAAATATTATTTTTTTATATAGTGGGAAAGGGATTCGAACCCTTGATACAATTAAGTATACATATTTTCCAAACATGCTCTTTAAACCACTCAGACATCCCACTTAATATTATTATTATAATATAAATAATTTAATAATATAAAATATTTTTGACAATTTTAATTAATATATTATATAATTAAAAATAATTTATTCCTCTGTAGTTCAGTTGGTAGAACAACGGACTGTTAATCCGTATGTCACTGGTTCGAATCCAGTCGGAGGAGTTTATTAAAAATTAATATTTTTATTATTATTATAATTAATATTTTCTTTTATAAATATTTTACGAGATTTTATATCATCTCCCATTAAAATCTTAAATAATTTATTAGATTTTTTAAAATCTTCTATATATATTTTAGATAAATATCTATTTTTAGGATTCATAGTAGTATTTCATAATTGATCAGGATTCATTTCACCTAAACCTTTATATCTTTGTATATATATATATCTTAAATTAAGTTTTAAAACATAATCTATTAAATCATAAAAATTAACAAAATATTTTTTTTTATTATTTAATAAAATATATTTTTTATATTTTTTATTAAAAAAAAACAATTTTTTACCTAAACATAATAAAGAATAATAAAATTTTTTTAAAAAAATATCTTTAATATAAATATATTCATTAAAAAAATTATTTAAAAAAATAAACTTAAATTTAATAAAATTATTATATTTATCTCTTAAAATTTTACAAATAATTTTTTCTTTAAAAAAAATATTATTATTATTTAAATATAAACAAAAATCATTAATTCATAAAGAATAATTATCATAATTATTAATATCTAATTTTTTAAAAAACATTAAAGAATCTAAAATATAAATAAAAAACTTATTTTTTTTATTAGAAATATTTTTTAAAAAATTTAAATATTTTATAACTAACTTAATAATTTTATTATTATTAATTAATAAAAATTTATCTTCTCTATATAAAAATATATTTTTAAAACAAAAATATATTTTATATTTAATTAAATCTTTTTCATTAGAAACATAATATTCATCATTAAAATATTTTATTTTATATAAAGGAGGATTTGCTATATATAAATGTCCATGAATAATTAAATCTGGCATATATCTATAAAAAAAAGTTAATAATAAAGTTTTAATATGAGCACCATCAACATCAGCATCAGTCATAATAATAACACTATTATATCTTAATTTTTTTAAATTAAAATTTTTACAATTTATACCACATCCTAAAACAGAAATTAAAATACTAATTTCTTCCGAAGATAAAACTTTACTTAAACTAGTTTTTTCTACATTAATAATTTTACCTTTTAAAGGTAAAACAGCTTGATTAAATCTATTTCTACTTTGTTTAGCAGAACCACCAGCAGAATCACCTTCAACTAAAAATATTTCATTTAATTTAGAATTTTTTTGTTGACAATCAGCTAATTTACTAGCAACAAAAGATAAATCTAAAATATTTTTTTTTTTATATAAATCTTTTATTTTTTTTAATGATTCTCTATTTTTACAAGATATTATAATTTTATTTATAATATTTTTACTATCATCAGGATTTTCTAAAAAAAAATTTAATAAATTATTACTTATTAAAGATTCAACTAAAAATTTTATTTCAGAAGAAATAAGTTTACTCTTTATTTGAGAAGAAAATTTAGGATTTGACATTTTAATAGATAAAATAGCATATAAACCTTCTCTAGTATCATCACCTATAATATTATATTTTTTTTTATTAATAAATTCCTTATTTAAATATAAATTAACAGTTTTAGTTATAGCTAATTTTAAACCAGATAAATGAGTACCACCATCACATTGAAATATATTATTTGTATAACATAAAATTTTATTATCTAATGTATCTAATCATTGACAAACAAATTCTAAAATAAAATTTTTTTTTTCTTCTTTAAAATAAAAAATATTTTTATGAATTAAATCTTTATTTTTTATAAAAGATAATAAAAAAGATTTAATACCACCATAATTTAAAAAAACATCTTTTTTTTTATCTAATAAACTTATTAATTTAATATTTAAACCAATATTTAAATAAGATAATTCATTTAATCTATTAAATAAAATATTATATTTAAATTTAGAAAAATTAATAAAAATACTTTTATCTGGTCAAAAACGTATATAAGTACCAGTTTTATTAGTATTACCAATTACAAAAATTTTATTTTTTGGTTTACCATAATAATAAGTTTGACTAAATATTTTATTATTCCTATATATTTTTAATTTTAATTTTTTAGAAAGAGCATTAACTACAGATATACCAACACCATGTAAACCTCCAGAAAATAAATATGAATTATTATCAAATTTACCTCCAGAATGTAATACAGTCATAATTAATTCAACACTAGACAAACCAGTTTCTTTATGTATATCAGTAGGAATACCTCTACCATCATCTAAAACAGAAATAGAATTATCTTTATGTAATATAATTAATATATTATTACAAAAACCAGATAAAAATTCATCAATAGAATTATCAATAATTTCAAAAACCATATGATGTAAACCTGAATCATCAGATGTATCACCTATATACATACCAGGACGTTTACGAACAGCTTCTAAATCTTTTAATACTTTTATATTTGAAGAATTATAAAAATTTACTAACATAATTTATTATACTCATTAATAAAATAAATAATTTATAATTGAATAGGCATAATCATATAAGTTAAAAAAATATTATTTATATCAATTATTTTAACTATAGAAGAAGAATCTTTCATATAAATACGTATTTCTGAACTTTTTTTAATAGATTTAAATATATCTAAAATATATTTTATATTAAAACTAATTTCAATTTTTTTACCAATATATTTTATAAATATTTTTTCTTTTATTTCATTATTATTAAAATCATTAGAATAAATTAATAAAAAATTATTATAAAAAATTAAAGTTACATAACTAGATAAATTACTATTAATAATAGAAGCACGTAATAAAGAATTTTTAAAATCTTTAATATTTACATCAATATAAAAATATTCTTTAGATAAATATAAAATATTTTCATAATCAGGAAAAGAACCATCTATTAAACTTGAATAAATTATAATATTACCATAAATAACTTTAATCATATTATTATTAAAATAAAAATAAATATTTTCATTAATAATTAAATCTAATAATTTAAATAATTCTATAATTAATTTTCTAGGAATAATTACAGAAAAAAATATTTTTTTTTTATAATTAAATTTATCTAATAATTTATATGTAGAAATACGATATCCATCAGTAGCTACAAAATATAAAAAATCATTTTTAAATTCTATTAACATACCATTTAAATAATAATAAATATCTTGATTACCTATAAATAAATATAAATTAAATATAATATTTTTTAAAATATAACTATTAATAAAAAAATTACAATTAAATAAAATATTTTTATTTAATATAGGAAAATTATTAACAGGTAATGTAGATAATAAACATATACTATTTAAACAAGATAAAACTAATCTTTTTTTTGAATAAAAAATATTTATATTTTCATTTTTAGGAAAACTCTTACATAATTCATAAAATTTATTCAAATTTACAGTTATAGAACCACTTTTTAAAAATTCTTTATTAGATAAAATTATACTATAATTAATTTCCATATCTAAATTAGTTACTATTAAATCTAATCTATTAAACTTTAATATTAATAAAATATTTGATAAAATAGGGTTTTTAGAAGAATTACTTACATAAGTATTAAATTTACTTAATAAAATAATTATTTTTTCTCTTTTTATTATAAAATTCATATTACATTTTAATATTATATTAATTAAAACTATTAAAATAACTTTATTATAATATTATAAATATAAATTTATATAAAAATTTTAATTAATAAAATATAATATTATAATAAAAAATTAATTAAATAAAAAATAAAAATATTCTTTTAAAAAATACTTTAATAGTTACAAATATTCATAAAATAATATCCTATATTATATATAAAATCAATATTAATAATATATTTATATAAAATATAAAAATTAAATAAATTAATAACTTGTAATAAAAATATTGACATGCTAAACTCATATTTTAATAAATATTTATATTTAAAGTTTATAAATATTATTTTTTTTTTGAAATAATAAAAATTTAAAATAAAATATGAAAAGAACATTTCAACCATCAAAAATAAAAAGAAAAAATAAACATGGTTTTAGAAAAAGAATGAAAACAAAAAACGGAAGAAAAATTATCTCTTACAAAAGAAAAAAAAATAAAAATAAAATATTTAAATAAATATTATAATAATAAAAATAAAATACATAATAATATAAAAATAAATAAATATAAATTTATATTAATAAAATATATAAATAATAATAAAAAAAATCCAAGAATAGGTATTTTAATTAAAAAAAAATATATTAAATTATCAACAACAAGAAATAAATTAAGAAGAATAATAAAAGAAACATTTAGAATTAATCAATATAAAATAAAAAAATTAGATTATTTAATAATAATAAAAAAAAATATTTACTTATTAAAAAAAAAGTATTTATTTAATTATTTTATTAAAATTTGAAAAAAATATTATATATAAAAATATAATAATAAAATATATTATATTATAAACAATAAAATTATATATAAATAAACAAAATATTTAACAAAATATTTTTAATATTATTAAATATTAAAATTTAAATTATATAATAAAAAAATGAAATCAATAATAAATTATAAATTTTTATGATTATTAATAAAATTTTAATAAATATATTAATTAAAATTGATAAATTAATAAATAATTTAGGTTATTCAATAATAATATTAACTATATTAATTAAAATTATTATTTATTCATTAGATAAAATTCAAAAAATATATAATTCAAAAATTAAAAAATCAAAATTAAAAACAAATAAAATAATACAAAAATATAAAAATAATAAAAATATATTAAAGAAAAAAATAAAAAAATTATATATAAAAAATATAATAAATTATTTACTTAGTTTATTATCTTTAATAATCAAAATAATAATATTAATATCTATAAATAATATATTAACTATATCTAAAATATTTAAAAAAAAAAAATTCATATTATGAATAAATGATTTATCAAAATATGATAAATTTTATTTATTACCTACAATTACAACAATATCTATATATTTAAATCAAGTAAATTATACAAAAAATAATAAATATAATAATATTATATTAATAATATTAATAAATTTATTTTTATTACATATTCCAAGTAGTTTATTAATATATTATACAACTAATAATTTAATAAATTTAATAAAAAAATATAACTAAAAATTTTTATAAAATGAATAATTTAAAAGATACTATATTAGCACAATCTACTCCAATTGGATATGGAGGTATAGGTATAATAAGAATATCTGGTAATAAAGTAAAAAAAATATTAAAAAAAATGTTTGGGAAAATAACAAAAAATAGATATGCAACATATTTACCAATAAAAAATAAAAAAAACAAAATTATAGATTATGGAATAATTATATATTTTAAAAAACCTAATTCATATACTGGAGAAGATATTTTAGAAATACATAGTCATGGAGGACAAAAAATAATAGAATTAATTATTAATTCTATAGTTAATTTAAATATAAAAAATATAAGAATAGCATATCCAGGAGAATTTACAGAAAGAGCATTTATAAATAAAAAAATAGATTTAATTCAAGCAGAATCTATAAATGAAATAATATATGCAAAATCAGAAAATTTAATTTTTTCAGCTATAGAATCAATAAAAGGAAAATTATCAAATAAAATTAAAAATATTATAAATATAATAAAAATTAATATAATAAATATAGAAAATGAAATTAATTTTTCCGAATCAGAAATAAATAAAAATTATATAAATATAATAAAAAAAAATATAATAAATATTTATAAAAAAATTAAAAAATTATATTTAAATATAAAACAAAATTTATCAAATATAAATATAATTAAAATAATTATTATTGGAAAACCAAATGTAGGAAAATCAAGTTTAATGAATTTAATAACATCTAAAAATACATCAATTGTAACAAATATAAAAGGTACAACAAGAGATATAATTAAAGAAAATATAAATATAAATAATAAAGATATTGAAATATTAGATACAACAGGAATACATAAAACAAATAATAAAATAGAAAAAATAGGTATAAAAAAAACATGAAAAGAAATAAATAAATCAAATATAATAATATTTATAGATAACTCATATGATATTTCAGAAAAAAATATAATTAATAAATACAAAAATAAAATATTAAAAAAAATAAAAAAAAATAATAAAATTCATATTTTATTACGTAATAAAATTGATATAACAAAAGAAAAATTTTATATTACAAAAAAAAAAAATTATTTAATTATAAATATATCAATAAAAAAAAAAATAGGAATAAAAGAATTAATTAAAATAATAAAAAAAAAAACTAAAAATATAAATATACAAAATAATTTTTTAACAAAAAAAAGACACATAAATTTAATAAAATTATGTATTAAAGAATTTAAAAAAATTATAAATTTAATAAAACAATATAATTTTAATAAAAAAGTAAATTTAGATTTATTATATGAATATTTATTAAATAGTCAAAAATATTTATGTGAAATTATAGGAAAAAATATAATTATTTCAGATGAAATTATAAAAAATATATTTTCAAATTTTTGTATAGGAAAATAAAATATATTTAAAATAAATATTTATTTTAAAAAAATGTTTATAAAAATATTAAATAAAAATTTTAATAAAAGAATAGATATATTTTTATCAAAAAAAATAAAAAAATATTCAAGAAATAAAATACAAAAATTAATTAAAAATAATAAAATTTATTTAAATAAAAATATAGTAAATAAAAATAATACAAAAATATATCCTAATGATATAATTAAAATATATATAGAAAAAAAAAAAAAATATATTTACAAAAAAAATAAAAATATAAAATTAAATAAAATATATGAAGACAAATACATATTAATAATAAATAAAAAAAAAAATATTATTGTACATCCTGGAGCAGGACATATAAATGATACTTTAGCTAATAAATTAATATATTTATATTCAAATTTAATTTATAAAGTACCAAGATGGGGAATAATACATAGATTAGATAAAAATACAACAGGTTTATTAATAATAGCTAAAAAAAAAAAAAGTTATATTAAATTAAAAAAAAAATTAAAAAACCAAAAAATAATTCGTATATATAAAACTTTAGTATTCGGAAATATAAATAAATCAGGAATTATAAAAACATTTATAAAAAGAAATAAATATAACAGAAAAATAATGTCTGTAGAAAAAAAAGGTAAAAAAGCAATAACATATTTTAAAATTATAGAAAAATTTAATTCATTTACATTATTAGAAATAAAACTAAAAACTGGAAGAACACATCAAATAAGAGTACATATGAATTATATAAATAATCCTATAGTAGGAGAAAAAATATATACAAAAAAAAATATAACAAATAAAAAAAAAATTTCTAAATTAATAAAAAAAAAAATTAAAAAATTAAATAATCAAGTATTACATGCATCAAAATTAATATTTAAACATCCTATAAAAAAAAATAAAATAATAATTAATTGTATTATTCCTAAAAATATACTAGATTTAATTTTTTGATTAAGATTAGAAAAAAATAAAAATATTTAAGAATTTAATTCTAATCATCTTTCTAAGATTAGAACAGCCGAAATAGTATGAATATCATAATTAGAATAGAAAGAATTATATAATTTAAAATTATTATTTATAAAATTTCTAGCAGCACAAGAAGTAAATCTTTCATCAGAAAAAAATATTTGTAAATTAAATTTATTAATTAAATTATTTGCAAATTTTTTTATATAAATTTTAATTAATTTACAACTATTATTTTTTAAATAATAATAAGGATAACCAACAACAGCTATTTTAATTAATCAAATATCTAATATTTTTTTAATATCCATTCAATTTACAGGTATGCCACGTTTAGCATTTATTGAAATTATAGGACTAGCTGTTTTAGTATAAAATTGACCTATAGCAATACCTATATTTTTCATACCAAAATCAAAAGAAATAATAAACATATTACAAACAATAAATAAATTATAATTAAATATTTTATAATATTTAATTAAAAATAATATAAATAAATATATAATAACATATATATAAAAATAATTATAGCAAATTATAATATAATAAATCTATATAAAAGGATAAATTATATGAAAAAAATAATTTTTTTTAGTACAAAAAAATATGAAATAAAATATTTTAATTTAGTAAATAAAAAATATTCTTTTAATATAAAATATACAAAAAAACAATTAAACAAATATAATATAAATAAAGTAAAAAATTATAATCATATATGTATATTTGTAAATGATGATTTAACAAATAAAAATATGATAATAAAATTAAAAAAATTTAATATAAAAACAATAGCATTAAGATGTACTGGATTTAATAATGTAAATTTAAAAGAAGCTAAAAAACAAAATATAAAAGTTATAAATGTAAAATCATATTCACCAGAATCTATAGCAGAATATACTATAGGATTAATACTTAATTTAAGTAGAAAAATATATATATCTTATCAAAATACAAAAAATAAAAATTTTTCATTAAATAATTTAATAGGATTTAATTTAAAAAATAAAACCATAGGAATAATAGGAACAGGAAAAATAGGAATGTTAGTAATTAAAATGTTAAAAAATTTTAATACTAAAATTTTAGCATATGATATTATAAAATCTCCTTATATAAATAAATATAAAGCAAAATATACAACATTAGAAAATATATATTCTAAATCAGATATAATAAGTTTACATTGTCCATATAATAAATTAAATTATCATATGATTAATAAAAATACAATAAAAAAAATGAAAAATAATGTAATGATAATTAATACTAGTAGAGGTGAATTAATAGATACAAAATACATAATAAAAGCTATTAAAAAAAAAAAAATAGGATCAATTGCTATTGATGTCTACGAAAATGAAAAAAAATATTTTTTTAATAATTTTTATTTTAATATTATTAAAGATGATAAATTAAATTTACTATTAAGTTATAATAATGTATTACTAACTTCTCATCAAGCATTCTTAACAGATGATTCTTTATTAAATATAGCAAATATAACTTTAAGTAATATAAATAAAATTTGTTTAAAAAAAAAATGTAATGATCTAATATAAAATGTATAAACAAGGATTTAAAACAAAAATAAAAAATGATGATATTAAAAAAGGTATAAATAAAAATATTATAATTAAAATTTCAAAAAAAAGAAAAGAACCAAATTGAATGCTTAATTTAAGATTAAAAGCTTTTAATATATGAAAAAAAATGAAAGAACCAAAATGATTTAATGGAAAATATAAAAAAATAAACTATAAAAAATATAAATATTATTCAGCACCAAAAAAAAATAATAATAAAATATTTAATAAAAAAATAAAAAATACATTTAATAAACTTGGAATATCTTTAAAAGAAAAAAAAAATAATATCGCAGTAGATGCAATATTAGATTCAATATCAGTTAAAACTACTTATAAAAAAAATCTTTTAAAATTAGGTATTATATTTTGTTCTATTAATGAAGCAATAAAAAAATATCCAAAATTAGTAAAAAAATATATTTGTAAAATAGTACCAATTAATGATAATTTTTTTTCTTCATTAAACACAGCAGTATTATCAGATGGAACATTTATATATATTCCAAAAAATACTCGTTGTCCAATAAATTTATCATCATATTTTAGAATAAATGCTAAAAATATAGGTCAATTTGAAAGAACTTTAATAATTTTACAAAAAAATAGTTATTTAAATTATACAGAAGGATGTTCTGCACCAGAAAGAAAAAAAAAACAATTACATGCAGCAGTTGTAGAAATAATTTTATATGAAAATTCAGAAATAAAATATTCTACTATACAAAATTGATTTCCAGGAAATAAACTTAAACAAGGAGGAATATATAATTTTGTAACTAAAAGAGCATTATGTAAAGGAAAAAATAGTAAAATTTCTTGAATACAAATAGAAAAAGGAGCAAATATAACATGAAAATATCCTAGTGCAATATTATTAGGAAATAAATCTATAGGTAATTTTTATTCTTTATCAATTACAAAATTAAATCAACAATCTGATACTGGAACAAAAATGATACATATAGGAAAAAAAACAAAATCTATAATTTTTGCTAAAAGTATAGCCCAAGATAATAGTAAAAATACACATAGAAGTATTGTTAAAATATGTAAAAAATCAAATAAATCTAAAAATTTTACACAATGCGATTCATTAATAATAGGTAAAAAATGTTCTACATATACAATACCAAATATACAATCAAATAATAAATATTGTAATATAGAACATGAAGCTTATTCATCATATATTAAAAAAAATCAAATATTTTTTTTATTACAAAGAGGAATTAGTAAAAAAAATGCAAAATATATGATTATAAATGGATTTTGTAAAAAAATATTAGATATGTTACCTTTAGAACATTCTTTAGAAATAAAATATAATTTATTTAAAAATTAAAATTATGTGTATATTAAATATTAAAAATTTAAATATTAAAATTAAAAAAAAAAATATAATTAAAAATTTTAATTTAAAAATAAAAAAAAAAGAAATACATATTTTAATGGGACCTAATGGTTCCGGTAAAAGTACTTTATCTTTATCAATAGCAGGTAATAAAAAATATAAAATAACTAAAGGGAAAATATTATTTAATAAAAAAAATATAAATAAAATTTCAATAGAAAAAAGAGCAAAAAAAGGATTATTTATTTCATTTCAAAATTCTATTGAAATACCAGGATTAAATAATGAATTTTTTTTACAAAAATCTTTAAATTCAATAAGAAAATATAATAAAAAAAAAGAACTAAATTTAATAGAAACTAGAAAAAAAATATGTAAAATATTAAAAATATTAAATTTTTCTAAAAAATTTTTAAAAAGATCTTTAAATAAAGGTTTTTCTGGTGGAGAAAAAAAAAAAAATGATATACTTCAAATACTTTTATTAAAACCTAAAATAATTATATTAGATGAAATAGATTCAGGATTAGATATTAATAGTTTAAATTTAATTTTAAAAATTATAAATAAATTAAAAAAAAAAAATAAATCTTTTTTAATAATAACACATAATCCAAAAATTATTAAAAATCTTAATATAAATTATATTCATATTATATATAAAGGAAAAATAATTAAATCTACAAATAAAGATATTTCTAAAATAATAGAAAAAAATGGTTACAAAAAATTTATTAAAAAAAAAAATAATTAAAATTAAATCTATTAAAATAATTATTATAAATAATTATAAAATATATATAAATAAAAATATAAATAAATTAATAAAAATAAAAATATTAAACATAAAAATAAAAAAACAAATAAATATTACTATATATAAAATATATAGTAAAAAAATACCATTACATATTATATATTTCTATAAAAAAAATTATAAAGATAAATTTATATATAAAATAAATTTAAAAATTAAAAATAATAATAATATAAATATAATTGAAGAATATTATACATATAATAATAGTAAAAAAAAATATATAAATTATAATTTTAATATATATATAGGTAAAAATTCTAAAATAAATTATTTTAAAATAATTAATTTAAATAAAAAAACACATTTTTTTTCTAAAAAAAATATAAAAATTAAAAAAAAATCTAAATTTTATGAAAATATATTTATAATAAAATGTAAAAAAATAAATATTAAAAATAAAATAAATTTATATAAAAATTCTTTAATTAATATTAATAATATTTCAATAATTAAAAAAAATACAATTCTTTTTTATAAAATACATATTATACACAATAAATCAAATTCAAAAAGTTATCAAAAACATAAAAATATAATATTATCTTCAGGAATAATAAAATTTACAGGAATAATAACAATATTACAAAAATCATATAATTCAATTGCAATATTAGAAAATAATAATTTATGTTTTAATAAACCAAATTTAATTTTTACAAAACCACAATTAAATATAAAAAATAAAAAAACAAAATGTAAACATAAAATAACAATTAATAATCCTAATAAAAAAATATGTTTTTATTTATCTTGTAGAAGTTTAAATAAATATGAAATAAAAAAAATATTATATATAATATTTATTAATGATATAATAAAAAAAATAAAAAATAAAATAATAAAAAAAAAAATATATAAAATAATATTAAAAAAATATAAAAAAAATGATTTATAATATAAAAAAAATAAGATTAGATTTTCCAATATTAAAAAAAAAAATAAATAATAAAAAAATAATATATTTAGATAATGCATCTACATCTCAAAAACCTAAAATTGTAATTAAAAATCAAACTAAATTTTATAGAAATTATTATTCTTCAGTAAATAGAAGTATATATACATTAAGTAATATAAATTCAAATAAAATAGAAAATATAAGAATTAAAGTTGCAAAATTTATAAATGCAAAATCTCCTGAAGAAATAATATTTACCAATAATAGTACAGAATCATTTAATTTTTTATCATATAGTTTAACTAAAAAAAATGTTAAAAAAAAAGATAATATAATTATTTCAATAACAGAACATCATTCAAATATAATTCCATGATTTTTATTATCAAAAGAAATTGGATATAAAATTAAAATATTAAAAATAAATAAAAAAGGTTTTATAAATATAAATGATTTAAAAAAAAAAATAGACAAAAATACTAAAATAATTTCAATAACACATATATCAAATATATTAGGTATTGAAAATCCTATAAAAAAAATAGTAAAAATTGCAAAAAAAAAAAATATTATAACTATAATAGATGGATCACAAGCAATATCTCATCTAAAAATAGATGTACAAAAAATAAATTGTAATTTTTATATATTTTCTGGACATAAAATGTATTCTCCTACAGGAACAGGTATAATATATGGTAAAAAAAAAAATTTAGATAATCTTAAATTATGAAAATCAGGAGGAGGAATTATATCAAATATAAATATAAAAAAATATAAAATAAAAAATATACAATTTATTAATTCACCATGAAAATTTGAATCAGGAACACCTAATATAGAATCTATTATAGGATTAGGTAATTCAATTGATTATATTAATAATATAGGAATAAAAAATATTATAAAATATGAAAAAAAAATAATTAAATATACATTAAATAAACTTAAAAAAATTCCTAAAATTAAAATATATGGTGATAAAAAAAAAATTAGTATAATATCATTTAATATAAAAAATTATCATTGTTATGATTTAGGAATGTTATTAAATGAACATGGAATATTTATTAGAACAGGAAATCAATGTGCAATTCCATTAATAAAATTATATAAAATACCAGGTATATGTAGATTATCAATAGCAATGTATACCTCTAAAAAAGATATTAATATTTTTATATATAAATTAAAAAAAATTATAAATTCAATAAAAAAAAATGTATAATTTATTATATAATAAAAAAATTTTTGAAGAAATAAATTCATTAAAAAAATATGAAGATAAAATTATATATTTAATTGAATTAGGTAAAATTTTACCATTAAAAAATAAAAATATAAAATATAAAAATAATATAATATATGGATGTCAAAATAATGTATGATTAAAAATAAAAAATAATAATAATATAATTAAAATAAATGCAGATAGCGATTCATTAATAATTAAAGGAATATTAAGTATAATAATAATAAATTTAAATAATAAAAAAATAAAATATATAAAAAATAAAAATATTTATAATATTTTTAAAAAAATACATTTTTTTAAAAAAATAATAAATAATAAAATAATAGGATTAAAATCAATTTTTTTTACTATAAAAAAAAAAATTAAAAATTTTAATATATAATATAATTTAAAAATTTTTATAAAATGTAATTAAAATAAAATTAATTAAATATTTTAAATTAACAAAAATCTATTAATATAAAATATACATATGTTATTAAATATTATAAAAATAAGTTGTTTAATATTTATATCTAAAATAATAGGATTTTTAAAAGATATAATAATAGCAAATAAATTTGGTATAAATTTTCAAACTGATGCTTTCTATACAGTATTTAAATTATCAAATATGTTAAGAAAAATATTTGCAGAAGGAGCATTTTCATATGTATTTATACCTATATTAGGTAAATATAAAGAAAAAAAAAATAAAAAAAAAATCAAAGAATTAATTTCATCAACATATTTCATATTATTTTTTATACTTACAATAATAAGTATTATTAGTATAATATATTCAAAAAATATAATATATATAACTTCATCAGGATTTATAAAAAATAATTTAAAATTTAAAATAATAAATAAATTATTAAAAATTACATTTCCATATATTATACTAATATCATTAACTTCATATATTTCATCTATATTAAATATATGAAATATTTTTTTAATACCAAATTTTTCACCAATAATATTAAATTTAACAATTATTTTTTTTAGTATATTTATTAATAAATATTTTAAATTACCTATATTATCTTTATCATGATCTGTAATAATAGGCGGTATATTACAATTATTATTTCAAAAAATAAATATAAAAAATATACCTATAAATATAAAATTTAATAATTTAAATATATATAATAAAGGTGTAAACAAAATATTTAAAAATATTTTACCCGTAATATTAGGAATATCTATACATCAGATATCACAAATTATTAATAATATTATATCTTCATATTTTAAACCAGGTTTAATATCATGAATATATTATGCAGATAGATTAATAGAATTACCAATAAGTATATTAGGAAATATAATAAGTAATATTTTAATATCTAAATTATCAAAAAATTTTAATAATAAAAACAAAAAAAAATGTAATAAATTAATAAATAAATATTTAAAAATAATATTATTATTTAGTATACCTATATCAATTTTAATAATATATACATCTAAAATATTAATAACAACTTTATTTAAATATGGTAAATTTAATTTTATTGATGTAATAATGACATCTAAAATTTTAATTGCATATTCTATAGGAATAATTTCATCATTAATAATAAAAATTTTAACATTATGTTTTTATTGTACATATAATAATAATATAATTAACAAAATTGCTATTTTAACATTATTTACAAATCAAATATTAAATATAATAACTATAAAATTATTTAAACATTCAGGATTAGCACTTTCATTAAGTTTAATTTCTTATATAAATATATTTATATTATATTGACAATTAAAAAAGAAAAATATTTTAAATTATAAATATAAATGAAATATATTTTTTTTAAAAATATTAATATCATCAATAATGATGATTATATCATTAAAATATACAACTAAAAATATAATAAAAAATTTTATTAATCTGAATATTATATTCAGATTAATAAAACTATTAATAATATTTATTATTAATATATTTATATATATAATTACCTTATTAATTTTAAAATTTAAATTTATAAAATTATAAAAAATTTTTAATAAATAAATATTTAAATTTCTAAAAAATTATTTTTTAGATTTTAAAGAATTTATACAATCTATAGCTGATTGAACAGTATTAATTTTTTCAGCTTCATCATCAGATATTTCTATATCAAATTCTTCTTCTAATGCCATAATTAATTCTATAACATCTAAAGAATCTGCACCTAAATCATTAGTAAAAGATTTTTCATTTTTTATATCTTCTAATTTAACATTTAATTGATCACTAATTATTTTTTTAATACGATTTTCTATATTACACATATTTAAACCTATAAATTATTAAATTTTAATTTAAAATATATTTATTCAAAAAAAAAATACTAATATATATAAATATTATACATATTTATTTACTTTTTTAAATAAAAATATAAACTATTTATATAATTTTACAACCTTTATAAAAACCATTTTTACTAACATGATGATATAAACTAATTTCATTATTTTTTTTATCTTTATATAAAACTGGTAAAGACAAAAAATTATGAGATCTACGATGACCTCTTTTTGATCTACTTTTTTTACTTTTTTGTACTGCCATAAATTTACCTATTAATTATTTAATAATTTATTTAAATTATTTATAGCTAACAAAAAATCATTATTTAAATTAGCATATAATTTTATTTTTTTTTTATAAAAAGGATGAAAAAAAGATAAAAAATAAGAATGTAAAAATAATCTTTTTACTTTAAATTTTTTAAAAAAAAAATTATTTTTTTTTTTATTACCATAAATATTATCTCCTATAATAGGATAACCTAAACTACTTGTATGTAATCTTATTTGATGATTTCTTCCTGTAATAGGAATAATATCTAATAATGTATATTTATTAAAATATTTATTAACATTAAATAAAGTTTCAGATAATTTACCTTTATTTAAATCTTTTGTAATATATGAAATATATCTTTCTTTATATATATAATTTTTAATTTTTTTAATATTAAAAGGTCATATTCCATATGTTAAAGCAATATATTTTTTAATTATATTATTATTTTTAAAATTATTATGTAAATAACGTAATAAACATAAATTTTTAGAAATTAATAATATACCAGAAGTATCTTTATCAATACGATGAACTAACTCTAAAAAATTTTTTTTTATATACATACATCTAAAAATATCTATAATATTTAAATTAATTTTAGTACCTTTATGTACAGAAATACCATAAGGTTTATTTATAGCTATCATATATTTATCTTCATAAATAATATAATTTCTAAATTTATCTATGATATATTTATCAATATATATATTATTTTTTTTAATATTTACTAAAGGAATACGAATTATATCATTTATTTTTAATCTATAATTATATGATATTCGTTTTTTATTTACTCTAATATTTCCTTTACGTAATAAAGAATATATTTTACTTTTAGGTAAATTTTTAATTATTTTAAACAAATAATTATCAATTCTTTGATTTACATTATTAATATTAACTTTAATAAAATTTAAAAAAAATTTTTTAATCATTTAAATATTATAAATAATTATTTAATAATAAACTATTATTTAACAAAATTATTAATTTTTTTAAAAACAAATTTAAAAAATTTAAAATGAAAAAAATATTAATAAATTATAATGAACAAAAAGAGTTACGTATAGCATTAATCAATAATAAAATATTATATGATTTAAATATACAAAATAAAAAATATAAACAAAAAAGATATAACATATATAAAGGAAAAATATTAAAAATACAACCTAATTTAGAAGCTGTATTTGTAGATTATGGTGAAAAAAAAAATGGTTTTTTACCTATTAAAGAAATATCAAAAAAATATTTAAAAAAAAAAATATATGAAGGACAAGAATTAATAGTACAAATAAATAAAGAAGAAAGAAATAATAAAGGAGCTTTTTTAACTACTTTTATAACAATTATAAAAAATAATTTAATATTAATGCCAAATAATCCTAAATTAATAGGAATATCAAAAAAAATAATTGGAAAAAATAGAAATAAATTAAGATTAATAATTAAAAATTTAAATTTACCAAAAAATATTGGAATAATAATACGTACATCAGCAATTAATAAAACATTAAAATTATTAAAATCAGACTTAGTATCAGCAATAAAAAAATGAAAAGAAATTAAAAAAAAAGCAAAAAAAATAAAAATACCATGTTTAATATATGAACAAAATAATATATTAATAAATATATTTAGAGATCATTTATGTGAAAACATAGATGAAATTTTAATAGATAATTATAATATATATAAATTAGCAATAAAATATATAAATAAAATAGATAAAAATAAATTTATAAATAAAATAAAATTTTACAAAAAAAAAAAACCTTTATTTAATTATTTTGAAATAGAAAAACAAATAAAATTATTATATAAAAGAAAAGTAATATTACCTTCAGGAGGTTCTATAATAATAGATATTACAGAAGCATTAACATCAATAGATATAAATTCATCAAAATATAAAAAAGGATCAAATATAGAAATTACAGCATTAAATACAAATTTAGAAGCATCTGAAGAAATAGCAAGACAATTACGTTTAAGAAATATAGGAGGTTTAATAGTAATAGATTTTATAGATATGTTATTAAAAAAAAATAAAAAAATAGTAGAAAATAATTTAAAAAATAAAATAAAAGAAGATAAAGCAAAAATAAATATAGGATATATTTCTAAATTTGGTTTATTAGAAATGTCTAGACAAAGAATAAATAATTGTTTTAATAAAATTAATAACTATAAATATTCAAATTATAAAAAAAATAATAATATAAAAAATAATAAATATATATTATTATCTATATTAAAAAAAATTAAAGAAGAATCATATAAAAAAAATACAAAAGAAATACATATTATAGTTACACCAAATATAAGTAAATATTTATTAAAAAATAAAAAAAGTAATATATATTATATAAAAAATAAAAAAAATAAAAAAAAAATAAAAATTACTATAATAATAAATAAAAAAAATAAAATATCTAATTATTTTATATTAAAAATAAAAGAAAAAAATATATTTAATAAAAAAAAAATAAAAATAGAAAATAAAAAAAAAACAAATAAAAATACTAATTTTTTTAAAAAAATTATATACAAAATATATTACTTTTTTTATAATTTTAAAAAAATAAATATTTTTAAAAATAGAATATTTTTTTAAAAACAAAATAAAATTAATTTATATAAAATAAAAATGAAAAAATACAATCATAAAAAAATAGAAAAAATAGTACAAAAATATTGAAAAAAATATAATATTTTTAAAACTAAATATAATAAAAATAAAAAAAAATATTATTGTTTATCAATGTTACCTTATCCTTCAGGAAATCTTCATATAGGACATGTTAGAAATTATACTATAGGAGATATAATATCAAGATACGAAAGATTAAATAAAAAAAATGTTCTTCATCCAATAGGATGAGATGCTTTTGGTATACCAGCAGAAAATGCAGCTATAAATAATAATACTTATCCTAACAAATGAACAAAAAAAAATATTAAATATATGAAAAAACAATTAAAAATGTTAGGTATAAGTTATGATTGAAATAAAGAAATAAATACATCAAAATCAGAATACTATAAATGAGAACAATGATTATTTATTAAATTATTTAAAAAAAAATTAATATATAAAAAAAAAGATATAGTAAATTGATGTCCTATAGATAAAACAGTATTAGCAAATGAACAAGTAATAAATGGAAAATGTTGAAGATGTAATTCTTTAATAAAATATAAAAAAATTAAACAATGATTTATAAAAATAACTAAATATGCTAATAAATTATATAAAAATTTAAATAATTTAAAAAAATGACCTAAAAAAGTTATAAAAATGCAAAAAGAATGAATAGGTAAATTTAAAGGTACAGAATTAAATATTAATATTTATAAAACAAATAAAAAAATAAAAATTTTTACTAAAAATATAAATTTATTATTAAATACTATATGTATAGGTATATCATTTGATAATAAAATTATTAATTTTATTAAAAAAAAA
The DNA here is from genome assembly GCA_036689225.1 of Candidatus Stammera capleta. GTDB lineage: Bacteria > Pseudomonadota > Gammaproteobacteria > Enterobacterales > Enterobacteriaceae > Stammera > Stammera capleta_AH. The sequence continues at coordinate 173,426 of CP144768.1, forward strand.
AATCCAAAAATAATAAAAAAATTAAACAAAAAAAAATTTAAAAAAAATATAAAAAATATTAATAAATGTATAGGTTTAAATACTAATTTATATATAAAAAATCCAATTAATAATAAAAAAATACCTATATGAATAGTTAATTTTACAAAAGAATTATATAACACAAATTCTATTTTAATTTACCCAAAATTAAACAAAAAATATGATTTTTTTATAAAAAAATATAAATTTAATAATTATAAAAATATAATAAATAAATCAATTAATATAAAAAAATATTTAATAAAAAAAAAATTAATTAAAAAAAAAATAATTTTTAAACTTAAAGATTGAGTAATATCTAGACAAAGATATTGAGGTGTTCCTATACCAATAATAAATAATAATAAAAAATATAAAACAATAAAAGAAAATAAATTACCTATTAAATTACCAAAAATTAAAAAAAAACAATTTTCTATAAATTTTTTAAAAAAATATAAAAAATGAAAATATATAAAAATAAAAAATAAAATATGAAAAAGAGAAACTGATATTCTTGATACATTTATGGAATCATCTTGATATTATACTAGATATATATCTCCTAAATATAAAAATGGTATATTTGAAACTAAAAAAGCTAATTATTGATTACCAATAGATACATATATAGGTGGAATAGAACATGCAACAATGCATTTAATATATTTTAGATTTATACATAAATTTTTTAAAAATATTGGTTTATTAAAATCTAACGAACCAGTAAAAAGACTAATTTGTCAAGGAATAGTTTTATCAGATACTTATTATTATATAAAAAATAATAAAAAAATATGAGTATCATTTAATGATGTTAATAAAATATTTAAAAATAATAAAATAAAATTTTATTTAAAAAATAAAAATATAAAATTATTTTATAATGGAAAAAACAAAATGTCAAAATCTAAAAATAATGGAATAGATCCCATAAATATAATTAAAAAATATGGAGCAGATACATTAAGATTATTTATAATATTTTCAGCACCTATACAAAAAAATTTATATTGAAATGAATCAAATATTAAAGGATGTTATAGATTTTTAAATAAATTATGAAATTTAGTAATAAATTTTAAAAAAAATAATTTTAAATATAATAAAAAAAAAATAAATATAAATGAACATAATTATATTAAATATAATTTATATAATACTATAAAAGAAGTAACATATATAATCAAAAAAAAAAATAATTTTAATATAATAATATCTAAAATAATGATCTTTTTTAATATTATAAAAAAAAAAAAAATAGAAAATAAAATATATTATAATTTAATAAAAAAATGTATAAATAATATAATTATATTAATTTATCCTTTTTGTCCTCATATTACATTTTATTTATGAAAAAAAATGAAAAACAAAAAAATTATAGATAAATCTATTTGACCTATTATTAATAATAATAAAAAATTTAATAATAAAAATTATAATAATAAAATTATATTTCAAATAAATGGAAAAACAAAAAAAATAATAAAAATTAAAAAAACATATAATAAAAATAAAATATTAAAAAAAATTAATAACAATAAAAAAATAAATATTTATTTTAAAAAAAAAATAATTAAAAATATTATATATATAAAAAATAAAATTATTAATTTTGTAATATAAAAACATGAAAAAAATATATTTTTATAAATTAAAAAAAATAAATCTTAAAAAAAAACATAATATATTTTATATAACAGGAAATAATTATATAAATAAAAATATATGTAAAAAATATATAAAAAAATTATTATCATTATATATAAATAAAAATAATATTATAAATTTAATAATAGATAATAAATATAATTGAAATAAAATCAAAAATATTATAATTAATCAAAATTTATTTTCAAAAAAAAAATTATTAATTATAAATATAATAGAAAAAAATAAAAATATTAATAATTATATATATAAATATATAATAAAAAATATAATAAAAAAAAATATAATATATATAATAATATTTTTTGAATATAATAATTTAAATAAAATATATTTTAAAAAAAAAATAAAAAAAATTTTAATAATAAAATGTAATAAAAAATATATTAATAATAAAAAAACAATTTTTTATTATAAAAATATTAATTATAATTATATAAAAAATATAATTATGTTAATTTATAAAAAAAAAATTGAAAAAATATTATATATAATAAATAAAATAAAATATGAAAATCATACAAAAATAATAATATTAAATATATTATTTAAATATTTTATAAAAAATATTTATAAATATAAAAAAATAGAATCAAAAAAAATATTATATTTAATTAAAAAAAATGAAATAAATATAAAAAAAAATAAAAAAATTAATTTAATATATTTAAAATTATTAATATTAATAATAATTGACAAAAAAAAAATAAAATATATATTTAATAATATTAAATATTTAATTTATTAAGAATATTAGTATAATATTGTTGTTTTTTTTTAATACCATACAAAAATATTTCTTTACTTGCATAAATTGTAATTTTTTTTTTAGCACGAGTAATAGCAGTATATAAAATTTGTTTATTTAATAATTTATATGAATAATCAGGTATAATTAATAAAACATGATTAAATTCTGAACCTTGAGATTTATGTACAGTTATTACTCAAGTTAATTTTCAATTAATAAAATTATTTAAAAAAATAATTTTATATTCATTATAAAAATTTGAAAAAAAAATTTTTAATTTTTTATTATCATAAATAATAAATCCTATTTCACCATTAAATATATTTAAATCATTATTATTTTTAGTAATAATAATAGGTTGACCTATATAATAAATTTTATTATTTTTTAAAATATATTTTTTTATATACTTATCTATAATTAAATTATTTATATATTTATTTAAAAATAAAGTACCAAATTTAGATTTTTTTATTATAGAAATAATTTGAAATTTATTAAAATAATTTAAAAAATTATTATATTTAATATTACTACTATTTAAATAATCAAAATAATATTTATATTTTTTTATACAAAAATTAATTAAAAAATTATAATTAAATTTATTTGAATCATAAAAATTTATATTATTATTAAAATTAAATTTATCTATAAATTTATATATTTCTTTATAATTATTACAATTTATAAAATTAGAAAATAAATTTAAATATTTATTTTTTTTAAAACGATAATTTTTTAATAAAAAAGATATATTATTATTTAATTTATTAATATTTATATTAAATTTTAAAAAATTAAATTTATATTTTAATAAAAAATTTATTAAATATGTTTTTTTTTTAGAAAAAGAAAAATTATAATTACATATTTCATTTAATAAAGAAATAGATTCTATCGGTCCTATTTGATTACTATCACCTAAAAAAATTATTTTTAAAAAATTTTTATTTAATAAAATAAAAATATTATATAATATATTTATATCAATCATAGAAAATTCATCAATTATTAAAATATCAAAATCTATTTCATTATTATTATTAAAATATATTTTATTTAAATTATAATTTAATAATTTATGTATTGTAATAACTTTATTAGGTAATTTATTATAAAATTTTTTTTTTATATTTAATAATATATAATTTTTTTTTAATATATTTGTTAAAGAAAAACAAGATTTACCAGTAAAAGATACTATTTTGATAGAATTTTTATTTTTTAATTTAAATATTTTAAATAAAATAAAAATTAATTTAGAAATTAATGTTGTTTTACCAGTTCCAGGTAAACCACAAATAAATGAAATTTTATTAAAAAAAACATTAAATATACATATTTTTTCATGTATATTTATATGAAATTTTTTAAAATATTTAAATATAAAAAAAATTTTTTTATTATTTATTTTTTCTTTATTTACATAATTTTTTTTAAAAAAATTAACTATATAATTTTCATATTTTCAAAATTTATTTAAATAAATACAATCTTTATATAATATAAAAGGAGTTACATTATTTATTCAATATGAACTTAAATAATTATATTTAAATAAAATATTAATACTATCAAATATTTTGATATATCTTTTAAAGAAATAATATAAAAAATTATATATATATTTAGTAAAAATATTATTATTTAAAATTTCAAAAATTGGTAAACATATATTACCTAATCTAGAAGATAAACTAATTAAAAAACTAAATAACATAATAACAGAATAATCAAAATTATTTTTTTCATATAATAATTTAGAAAAATATATATCTAACAAATTAGCTTCTTTTTTTTTATAACATAATAATAAAAAATTTTCTACTTCATTAAAAAACATAATATACCTTTATTTTATATTTTTAAAAAAACTATTTAAATTATAAATTAATTTTTTATTAGGTTTAATATATAAAACTCCATTATAAGATCTATAATTTCTTTCTAAAAACAATCCTCTTAAAAATATATAATATATACCACCAAAATTTAAATTATAATTATATTTTAAAACATTTAAATTTAAATAATTATTTAAAGCAATAGAATATATTTGATATTGAATATCATATCTATTTAAAATTATACTTTTTATAATATTTTTTTTATTATAATCTAAAATATTATTTCCAAGTCAATTAGATTTATAATCTATAATATAATATTTATTATTATAAAAAAAAACTAAATCTATACTACCATTTAAATAACCTTTTATAGATTTTTTTATATTTAAATTATCACATAAATTTGAAATTTTATCATATTTTTTAATTATATTATTATATTTTAAAAAATTAATTTTTTTTATATATAAAAAAAAATTAAATTCTTTTAACATATAAAAAAATTTTATTTTCTTCAAATTTATATTTAATGGATATAAAATTACATTTAATGTATTAAATATAATTTTTTTTATATTAAAAAAATATTTTTTTTTAATACTAAAATTATTCATATATTTTAATAAAAAATTATTAGATATATTTTTATTAAAATTAATTTTTTCAAAAATTTTATGAAAAAATAAACCAATATTTTTACCTTTAGATAAATTTAAAAAAAAAATATTTTTTTTAAAAAAAATATTATATTTATTTAAAATTATTTTTTTTTTATTTAATAAAACAATATTAGAATAATTAATAATTTTTTTTTTTTTTAAAATTATATTATTAAATATAAATTTATTATTTTTAATATATTTTATTATATAAAAATTATTTTTTTTAATATAATTAATAATATTAATAAATTTAAAATTTATATATTTAAATTTCAAAAAATTTACAATATTTTCTTTTATTTTTGAAAAACTAAATTTTTTATTATTACCTATAATTCTACCTATAGAAGTAAAACAAAATTTCTTTTTTTTATTAAATATTTGATATAAAATTATATTACATAAATATACAGATCTAGTAATAGCTACATATAATAATCTCATTTCTTCAGAAATTATTTCTTCATTCATTAAATTATTATATTTTTTTAAATTTAATAAATCTATATTAGTTTTACAATTTTTACGATTATGATAAATATTAAAATTATTAATTTTTTTTAAAAAAAATAAAAATGGTATTCATACTATATTATATTGTAATCCTTTAGATTTATGTATAGTAGAAATATTAATACCTTTTTTTTCATAAGAAAATGAACGCAAATAATATTCTTTATTACATATATTAGATATATTATTAATTTTTTCATTTAATCAATTTAATAATAAAATTTTATCATTAATAAAATAAAATTTTTTTTGTAAAATTTCTGCTAAATGTAATATATTTATATTATACTGTTCTTCTTTATAAGTTATAAATTTATTAATACTATTTTTTTTTTTTAAAAAAAAATCTATTAAACAAAAAATACCATATTTATCTCATATATTATAATAATAAGAAAAATCACTTAAAATACTATTATATATTAATTTATCATTTAAATAATTATTTATAACATCTAAATTATAATTAAACATATTTGTAAATAAAGCATTATATAAATTTAATTTACAATTAGGATAAAGTATAGCTTTTAATAAAAAAAATATTTCTTTAGATTCTAAAGAATTAAAAATATTACTTCTATTTAAAATACAATTAACAGGTAAAAAAAATTTTTTTAAAACATCAAAAAAAATTTTTATTTCATAATTTTTATGAACTAATATTACAATATCAGAAGGTAAAATTTTTCTTTTTATATTATTATTAAATAAAAAATTTTTTTTAGAATTTAATAAATTATATATTTTAATAGAACAAAATTTAGCTATTTTAATTTTATAATTAATACTATTTAAATTTTTTAATATAAAAAATTTTATTCCTATACTTTTTTTTTTATTATTTATAATTATAAAATGTTTATTTTTATAAGATGATAAAACAGAAATATAATTTATATGTTTAAATATAAAAGGATTATTTATTTTATTAAAAATAAAATTTATACTTTTAACTAAAAAAAAAGAAGATCTCCAATTTATATTTAAAATATATAAAAAATCTATATTATTTTTAAATTTTATATAATTAAAAATATTAGCACCTCTAAAAGTATATATAGATTGTTTAGGATCACCAATAAAAATTATTTTAGTATTATTTAAAAAATTATTTATATATATTTTTTTAAAAATATTATATTGTAAATTATCTGTATCTTGAAATTCATCTATTAAAGAAATAGGATAATTTTTTCTAATAATATTAAGAAACAAATTATTTTTATTTAAAATATAATTTAATTTAATTATTAAATCATCAAAACTAATAAAATTATTTTTCTTTTTATAAATTTCTTTATAAATTTTAATATATTTTAAACATTTAAATATAATAAAATTACGTAAATCATTAACTTTAATATATAATTTATCTATATATAATAAAATATTTTTAATATTTAAATTAAAACAAAATTTATATTTTAATATATATTTATAACTAAATTTTTTTAAACAATATGGTAAATAAAAATTAACATTTTTATTATTACATCATATATTTATATTTTTAAATCAAAAATTTAATATATTTTTTTTATATATAAAATTATTAGAATCTAAATTAATAAAAAAATTATAAATTTCTTCATAATTTTCAATTCATTTCTTTTTAAAATTATTTATAAAAATAATAATTTTATTATAACAATCTTCTATAGAAAAATATTCTAATTTATTATTAAATTTAAAATCAATAAAATTTAATATAGAATATATAAAATTATATAAATAATTTGGATTAGATCAATAAGAAAAAATTATTTTACTTAAATTATAAGATAAATTATAAAAATATTTACGTCAAAATGAAACTATAATTTTATAAAAAAAATTATATTCATAATCTATAATTTTTAAAGAATTATTAATATTTGAATTTATAAAATAAGAAAATAAAATTTTTTTACAAAAACTATGAATTGTATATATAGAAAATAAATCAACATTATTTTCATATTGAATTAATAAATTAAATATATTAGGAATTTTTTTAATAAATAAAAATATCTCTTTTATATAATCATCAAAAAATATATTTTTTATAAAACAAATACGTAATTTTTTTATATTATTAAATATTCTTTTTCTTATTTCTAAACAAGCCAAATCAGTAAAAGTAACAACTAAAATATTATTAATTAATAAATTTGAAAAATTATTTTCCATATTTATATTTAATAAAAAACGTAAATATAATAATGACAAAATATGAGTTTTTCCAGTACCTGCAGAAGCTTCTATTAAATTACATTTTCCTAAATAAATATTTAAAAAATCTTTATTATTTATCATAAATTTACTAAATATTTAAATAATATATTTAATTATTTATTATTATTAAATTATTAAAAACAGGTAATAATCATTTTTCTATTTGTTTTATTATATAATCAATATTTAAAAAATTATAATATCTTTTAATTATATAAGATATATATATATCATTAATTTCACCATTTAAATAAAAATTACCATATAAATTATCAAATAATTTTTTTTTAGCTTTAATTATATAATAATTATTTAATAAATTTTTATTTTTTATATTATAAGCAGAAAATATTCATATATTTGATGATTTAGGAAAAAAAAGCAAAGGATAATTAAAACTATTTAAATAAGCATTTATATATTTATATATATAATATATACATTTATTTTTATCTATTGGAGAAAAAGATCATATTCCATTATAACCATATAAATAACTATATTCACTACCATTCATATAACAATATAATAAATGATCTATCCAAAATATTAAAGCATCTATTAAATTTAAATTTTTAGGTAATCATTTAAATAAACCAAAATTTTTATATTTATATATATAACCATTAATAATAAAATTATTAAATTTACAATTAAATTTAATTTTTTTAATTTTAAAATAAAATTTTTTAATATTTTCAATTAAAAAAAATATTTTTTTCTTTTCTATATTTCATAAAATTTTACCAAAAAAATTTAATGGTAAAAAATTTAATCTTTGTAAATAAAAATAAAATTTTTTATTATATCCATAATTTAATATAAAATCTATAATTTTTAATCTAATTAAATAAATTTTTTTAATATCTAAATTAAAAAATTCATTTTTATTAATATAAATATCATAAATAAAATATTTTATATTATAAAAAAAATATAAAAAATATTTTATTGGATTTAATCAAAAATTATGTAATTCTATTAAATCTATATTATTTTTTTTTTTATAAATATTTAAATATTTATTTTTATTTAAATAATTTAAAATAATTATTTTATTTTCTTTTTTTAAAAATATATATTTTTTTTTATAAAAATTTTTATTTTTATTATAATTATAAAAATTAATATTATTAAAAAAAAATTTTATATAATTTTTTAAAAAAATTAATAAAATAGAAGGAAAACAAAAATTATTTTTTAAAAAACAAAAATTTACATAACTTATATATATTTTTTTAGAAAAAAATAATTTTTGCAAAAAAATATATTTATTATTATTTATTTTATCACGATCACCTAATCTTGAATTAGAATGAATTAAATTAAAATCACAATAAATTTTATCTTTAGGATATAAATTTTCATTCATACCAATTAAACATACTACTTTAAAAAATAAAGATTCAGAATAAATAAAAGAACAAAAATTAATATGACTTATAGAATATATTTTTTTTTTATTTTTATATTTAAAAATATTAATTAACATATTCTTAAAAATATTTATATTTATAAATTTATTAAAAAAACATATTTTATGTTTACCTAAAATATTTAAAAAATTTTTTTTATTTAAAAAAATATTTTTTTTTATATATTTTTTATAAAAAAATGTATTAATAAATTTTATACAAATAATAATTCAATCACTAAATAAATATTTTTTTATTAATATATTTTTTCAATATAAAATATTATATATAAAACAACATATTTTTTCAATTAAATTATAATAAAAATTATTAGATTGAAAAGTGTAAGGTATTATATTATTTCATATACAATATTCATTATCTATACAATAACCTAATAAAATTCTTTTTAAACCATTTATTCAAGTTAAATAATTAAAATTTTTATATGAATGTAAATATTCTTTTAAATTAATATTTATTCCTATATTTTTAATAATATATAAAATTATTTTTAATTCTTCATAATTAATATTAAATTTTTTAAAAATTATTTTTTTTTTTAAAAAACATAATAATTCAATAAAATTAAATTCTAAATTATATATATTTAATAAATCTAAAAATATATTTAATACTTCAATATGATAAATATTATTATTATCTAAAATTTTAAATGGTAAATATTTTTTACAATAATAATCAGAAAATACTGAATTAATATATACATAATATAAATTAATATCAGTAACATTAACTATTATATCACTTATATTACAATAATTATTTATAATTAAATTTAATAAAAAATTTTTTAATTTATTAATTTCTTCTAAATAACCACAACATTTATTAATAATTATAGAATTATCATAAATATTATTTATAGATTTTTTAAAATTTATATCTTTAAAATTTAATATATTATTTTTAATAATATTTAATTTATTACTATTTTTAAATTTTTTAAAATAACTTATTTCTTTAAAATTAAATTGTAATAATAATAATAAATATTCAGAAAAACTTTTACCATAATTTAATAATATAGAATTATAATTATTTTTATTTTTATAAAATTTATTTAAAAAAATATCATTTTTAATTTTTTTAAAATAAATATTATCTTTATAATTAAAATAAAATATATCATATCAAAATTTATAAGAAGGATTAAATAAAAAATAATAAATATTTTTATAATTAGATATTGAATATAAAATATTTAAATAAATTAAAGGTATAAAAGATATATTATATATATAAATACTAGTAATAATATTTTTAGGTAAATTAAATTTTTTTTTATTTAATAAATTTATAATTTTATAATAAATATTAAATTTATTTCATTTATAAGAAAAATTATTTATAAAAAATTTTTTTATTTTTCTTCATAATATAGATTGTCATTTTTGATGAATAAAATTATTTATATTTCTAATATATCTATAATTTTCTCATTCATATAATCAATCTATTCTATACATTAAATATTCATCATATATATTAGAAAGTTTAATAGATAAATTAAATAATTTTTTATAATTATAATCATCTTTTAAATATTTTTTTATAAACAAAAATTCATCTAAATTAATTAATTTAGGTAATATTTTAAATATTATTCAAACAAAATTATCTTTATGAAAAAAATAATTTTCTGAAATATCCGGAATAATTTTTTTACAAAATTTTAATATAAATTCACCAATTAATAAAAATTTAAAATTTGCACATATACCTAATTTTTTAGAAAAAAAAATTTTTAAATTTAAAGCTACATTTTTATTAGGAACTAATATAAATATTTTAGAAAAAAAAATATTATTTATTTTTTCTTTTTTTATAACAGATAATATATATTTTTTTAAAATATATAAACAATTAGATTGATATAATATAAACATATATTTAAAAAATTAATAATTATATTTTTTATATAAAAAATTTTATCTATAATAATAGATAAAATTAATAAAATAATACAAAAATAATACTCATTTTTTTTATTAAAAAAAAAATAAAAAAAAGGAACTCTAAATTTAAATTTATATGGTCATAAAAAATATATTCCTTTATAAGTAAACATATCACATAAAATATGACTAAAATATCCTAATAACATAGCTAAAATAATATCAAAATTAAAATTTAAAAAAAAAATTTTTATATATAATAAAAATAAAAAAAATATAAATATACCAAATAAACTATGAGTAATAGTTCTATGTCCAAAATAATTAAATAATAAAAAAGATATTAATTTAAATTTATTACCTAAAAAAGAATTAGGATGATCTATATCAGGTAAAATACAAGATATAAATGAAATAGTAATAATACGTAATAAATCTAAATTAATATTAAATATATTTAAAATTTTTAAAAAAAAAATTATAAATGATAAACAAAAAATTAAATGATTTTTTATATACACATAAACCTTACTAAATTTTTAAAAATTAATATATAATTATTATATATTAATATAATAAAAATTATTAATTTAATTTATAAATATAAATAAATTAATATTTTATAAATTTAAATATAAAAAATAAATATTTTAAATATAAAATATAAATATGTTAAAAAATAGAGATCATAGATCATTAAATAAAAAATTAAATTTATATCATATAAGCAATATATCACCAGGAATGATTTTTTGGCATCCAAATGGATTTCAACTTATACAAAATATAAAAAAATTAATAAGAAAAAAATTAAAAAAATATAAATATAAAGAAGTTAATACTGTTTTTTTAATTGATAAAAATATGTGAATAAAAAGTGGACATTGAAAAAATTATAAAAAATATATTTTTCATACAAAATATAAAAATAAAATATTATGTATAAAACCTATGAATTGTTTAGGTCATATAGAAATATATAAACAAAAAATAAAATCATACAAAGATTTACCATTAAGAATAGCAGAATTTGGAATATGTCATAGAAATGAAAATTCAGGATCTTTACATGGATTAATAAGAACAAAATCTTTTACTCAAGATGATGCTCATATATTTTGTACAAAAAATAAAATTAATAAAGAAATATTAAAATGTATAAAAATGACAAATGAAATATATAAAATATTTAATTTTAAAAAAATAAAAATATATATTTCAACAAAACCAAAAAAATATATAGGTGATAAAAATATATGAAATTTAGCAGAAAATAAAATTATTAAAATTTTAAAAAAAAAAAATATAAAATTTAAAATAAAAAATAAAGAAGGAGCTTTTTATGGACCTAAAATAGAATTTATTTTAAAAGATTATTTAAATAGAAAATGACAATGTGGAACAATACAATTAGACTATTTTTTACCCAAAAAATTAAATATTACATATTTTAATAAAAATAACAAAAAAAAAAATCCTATAATAATACATAGAACAATTTTAGGATCACTAGAAAGATTTATAGGAATAATAATAGAAGAATATAATGGTATATTTCCTATATGGTTAGCACCTATTAAAACAGTAGTAATTAATATTTCAATAAATAATTTAAAATATTCAAAATATATACTTAAAAAATTAATAAAAAATAAAATTAATTCAATAGGAGATTTTAGAAATAAAAAAATAAATTTTAAAATAAGAGAATATACTTTACAAAAAATACCTTACATGATAATATGCGGCGATAAAGAAGAAATTCTTAAAAAAATTAGTGTAAGATCTTATATAAATAATAATATATATAAAATATCATTAAAAAAATTTATTAAAAAAATTAATAATAAAATAAAAAAATTTAAATAAGGAAAAAACTATTAAAAATTATAAAAAAAATATATATAAAAAAAAACATAGAATTAATAATGAAATTAAAAATTACAAAATAAAATTAATTAATAATAATGAAAAAAATATTATTTTAACAAAAAAAGCATTAGAAATAGCAAAAAATTCAAATTTAGATTTAGTAGAAATCAATCCAAATTTTAATCCACCAATATGTAAAATATTTAATTATGGAAAATATATATATAATAAAAACAAAAAAAATAAAAAAAATAAAAATAGAAAAATATTAAAAATAAAAGAAATAAAATTTAAATTCAATACAGATAAAAACGATTATAAAATAAAAATAAACAATATAATTAAATTTATAAAAAAAAAATATAAAATAAAAATAACAATTATATTAAAAGGAAGAGAAATAATACATAAAAACATTTCAATTAATATGTTAAATAAAATAAAAAATAAATTAGAAAAAAATAAAAATATAACTTCTATAAAAAAAATAATAAAAAACAGACAAATTTCAATGATTATAATACCAAAAAAAAAATAATATGATAAAAATAAAAAAAATAAATGCAATTAAAAAAAGAATAAAAAAAACATCTAAAGGAAAATTAAAATTTAAATGTTCAAATTTACGTCATATTCTAACTAAAAAAAATAGAAAAAAAAAAAGAAAATTAAAAATAAAAAAAATAGTAAATAAAACAAATTATAAAAAAATAAAAAAAACTAATTCATATTTATAATAATAAATTTAATAGGTAAAATTTTATGATAAGAATAAAAAGAGGAGTAATATCTCATAAAAAACACAAAAAAATATTAAAAAAAGCAAAAGGATATTATTCTTGTAGATCTAAAACTTTTAAATCAGCAAAACAAGCAGTAATAAAAGCAGGACAATATTCATATAGAGATAGAAAACAAAAAAAAAGATACTTTCGTAAAATATGAATATTACAAATAAATATAGAAGTAAGAAAATATGGATTAACATATAATAAATTTATAAATAAAATTAAAAAAATTATTAATTTAGATAGAAAAATATTATTTCAAATAATAAATTATGAAAATAAAAGTTTTAAAAAAATAATATCTTTAATTAAAAAAAAATAAATTAATTTATTTTAAAATGTCAAAATTTAAAAAATATATAAAAAAATTTAATAAAGATACAAAAAATATAAATAATATAAAATTTTTAAAAAAAATAGAAAAAAAATATTTAAATAAAAAAGGATATATAAATAATTTAATTAAAAATATTAAAAATTTACCTAAAAATGATATACCTAAAAAAGGTAAAAAAATTAATAAAATAAAAATATATATAAAAAATAAAATAAATTTAATTAAAAAAAATATTTTAGAAAAAAAAAATAAAAATAAAAAACAATATATAGATATTTCTCTACCTGGAAGAAATCCTACTATAGGAAATAAACATATTATTACAATAACATTAAATAAAATAGAAAATTTTTTTCAAAAAATTGGTTTTTTAAATATAAAAGGAAATGAAATAGAAAATAAATATTATAATTTCGATTTATTAAATATAAATAAATATCATCCTTCAAGATCAAAAAAAGATACATTTTGAATTAGTAAAAAAAAAATATTACGTACACATACTTCATGTTTACAAACAAAATATATAAAAAAAAATAAACCTCCAATAAAAATAATTACATCAGGATGTGTTTTTAGAAAAGATTATGATAAAACTCATACACCTATGTTTCATCAATTAGATTTATTTCTAATAGATAAAAATATAAATTTTACAAATTTAAAATATATAATAACAAAATTTTTATTATTTTTTTTTGAAAAAAAAATTAAATTTAAATTTTTACCATCATATTTCCCTTTTACTGAACCTTCAGCAGAAATATTTATAAAAAATAAAAATAATAAATGATTAGAAATATTAGGATGTGGTTTAATACATCCAAAAATATTAAATAATTTAAATATTAATTCAAAAATATATTCAGGAATAGCATTAGGTTTAGGAATAGAAAGATTAATAATGATAAAATATAATATTAAAGATATAAGATTATTATATGAAAATAATATTAAATTATTAAAACAATTTTAATTTTGGTATATAAAAATGAAATTTTCTCCAACATGAATTAAAAAATATGTAAAAAATAATTTAAATATTAAAAATATAATTAATTTATTAAATAATAATGGATTTGAAACAAATTATATTAATAAAATAAAAAATAATAAATATATAATTAAAAAAATAATATTATGTAAAATAAAAAAATCAAAATTAAATTATATAAAAATAAAATATAAAAAAAAAATATATAAAATATTTATAAAAAAATTAAAACAAAATATAAAAAATAAATATATTTTAATAAATAAAAAAGATATAAAAAATAATAATTTTTTATTTTTAAAAAAAGAATATAATAAAAATTATATTTTTATACTTTATAAAAAAAAAAGTATTTTATTAAAAAATATTAAATATTTTAATAAAATAAATTTATTAGAAATAAATATACCATATAATAAAATAAATTATAATAATATATATTCTATATGTAAAAAAATATCATTATTAATAAAAAAAAATATTTTAATAAAAAAAAATAAATTAAAAAAAAAAAATAAATATAATATAATTATAAAAAATAAAAATATAAATAAAAATATAATAAATTATAAATATATTATTATAAATAATATTAAAAATATAAACAAAAAAATAAATATAAATTATAAAAAAAAACTAAATTTATTAAATATAAAAATTAATAATAATATAAAAGATATAATAAATTATATATTATTAGAGTCAGGACAAAAAATCATATATTTAGATTTAAACAAACTAATTAAATATAATAATTTAATTAAAAATTATATATATATAAAAGAAAATTTTTTAATAACAAAAAATATAAAAAAATATTATATAAATAAAAAAACTAAAAATATAATACTAATAGCACCATTATTTAATAATAAATATTTTATTAAAAATTATATTAATAACAAAAATAAAATAAATAAATATATAAGTAATAGTTATAAAAATATACAAAATATATTTTTACAAAAAACATCAGAAATAATAAAAAAAATATATAAAACAAAATTAAATAAAATTAATACAATATATAATAAAAAAAATAAAATTAAAAAAAAAATTTTAATTTTAAAATTTAAATATTTCAAAAAAAAAATAGGATTTAATATAAAAAAAAAAAAAATATTTAATATTATCAAATATATAGGGTATAAAATAATTAAAAAAAAAAAAAAATGTATATATATTAAAATACCAAAATGAGAAAAAAATATAAATATAATAGAAAATGTTATATCAGAAATACTTAAAATATATGGTTATAATAAAATTCCAATAAAAAATTTTGATATAAATATAAAAATAGAAAATAAAAAAAATATATCAGAAAAAATAAATAATATAAAAAATATAATAACAAATATAGGATATAAAGAAATAATAAATTTTCAATTTACTAATATAAAAAAAGAATATTTATTTTTTAAAAAAAAAAAAAATATAAAAATATATAATCCAATATCTAAAAATATTGGGTGATTAAGAACTTCTTTAATACCTAACATGATAGATATTTTAAAATTTAATGTAAAAAAACAAGAAGAAAGTATTAAATTTTTTGAATTAGGAAAATGTTTTAATAAAAAAAATAATAATAAAATAAAAGAAAATATAAAAATAGCTTTAATTATATATGGTTATAAAAAAAAAGATAAATGATATACAGAAAATAAATATTTTGATTTCTATGATATAAAAGGAAATTTAGAATATATTTTTAAAATACAAAATAAAATAAAATATTTAAATATAAAAAAATCTAATAATAATATTTTAGATAAATATCAAAATACAAATATATATTTTAAAAAAAAAAAAATAGGTTATATGGGTATGTTAAATAAAAAAATACAATATAAATATTTATTTAAATATCCAATATATTTATTTGAAATAAATATAAAAAATATTTTATTTAAAAAAAAAATATACATAAAAAATATATCAAAATATCAAAATAATAAAAGAGATATTACATTAATAATAAATAAAAATATATCAATAAATAAAATAATAAAAAAATGTTTATCAATAAATAAAAAATTAATAAAAAAAATAAATATTATTAAAATATATAAAAATAATTATTTAAAAAATTTAAAAAAAAAAAATATAACATTAAGATTAAATATACAAGATAATAAAAAAACACTTAAAACAAAAGAAATAAATAATATCATTGATATATGTAAAAAAATGTTAATAAAAAAATTTAATGCTTCTATAAACTAAAATATCATATTAAAAAAATAAATTATATTTATATAAAAAAATAAAATTAATAATATTTAATTATATTAAATATAAAACAAAAAATAAATAAAATATAAAATAATATATATATATTAATAAATAATAAATTAATTAATTTAAAAAAAATCATAAATAAATAATATAAATAGGAAATTAATTATGAAAAAATATTCATATTATTTTTATAAACTAAATATTAATAAATATATAAATAAAATATATAGATGAATGTCATATAGTTTATTAATAACATCATTTATATCATGATATATAATAAAAATACCATTTATTTTAGAAATGATATTTTTTAATAAATTATTTTTATCTACTATTTTACTAAGTCAATTAATAATTGTTTTTATACTTTCTAATATAATAAATCAAATAACTATTAAAATAGCTACTTTACTATTTTTAATATATTCAATATTAACAGGAATATCTATATCAAGTATATTTTTAATATATACATATTCTTCAATATGAGTATCATTCTTTATATGTAGTATCATGTTTATGATAATGACTTTTTGAGGTTATAAATCAAAAATAGATCTAACAAAAGTAGGAAATATTTCTTTAATGTTAATAATAGGTACTATTTTAAGTACCTTATTAAATATAATATTAAAAAGTTCTATTATAATATGATCAACTTCATATATAGGTATATTATCATTTTGTATATTAATATCTTGAGATACTCAAAAAATAAAAGAAATAGGAAAAAACATATTAAATAAAAATAATAATGATTATAATAATGAAGAATTTAAAAAATATTCTATATTAGGAGCATTAATTTTATATTTAGATTTTATTAATTTATATTTATTAATATTAAAATTATCAGGAATAAAAAATAATAAAAAAAATAAAAACAAAAAATAAAAAAAATTTTCTTATAAGAAAAATAAATTCTTATAAGAAAATTATATAATTTATTTATATTTATTTTTATATAAATTAATAGAATTTAAAATTATATTTTTAGATTCATGAACATCATATAAATTATCAATTTCTATTCATTTATCTTTTTCTAAATCTTTATAATGTTTAAAAAAATATAATATTTTATTTAATAAAATTTTAGATATATCACATATATCTTGTATTGAATCATATTCATTTGTAATATTATAATTAGGTATAGCTAATATTTTATTATCTTTACCTAATTCATCAGTTAATTTTAATACCCCTATAGGTCTACAATGTATAACAGAATTAATATACAATGGATATTTACAAATAACTAATACATCTAAAGGATCTTTATCATCAGATAAAGTATTATTTATATATCCATAATTAAAAGGATATAATATAGGAACTTTTATAAATCTATCTACTCATATAGAATCATATTTTTTATTTTTTTCATATTTTACATAACATGTATTTAAAGGAATTTCTATAATAACATAAATATCATTAGGAATATTTTTTCCTGAAGGAATATTATTTTTCATAAAACATAAATCCTTAAAATATATTTAATAAATAATTTATATATATATATATATATATATTATAATGAAATAAATTATGAAAATTAATAATATATATAAAAATATTAAAAAAATAACTAAAATATTTAAAAAAATTAAAAAATCAGTAAAAACAAAAATAGAAATCAAAGTTAATATTAATAAAGAAACAAATGTAAAAATAAAAAATAAAAATATAGAAAATATAGAATTTAAAAAAAATATATTAATGAATATAACATCATATTTTAAAAAAAAAAAATGTAATATTATATGTAATAATTTAAATACAAAAAATATAAAAAAATATATTAATTATATAAATAATACAATTAATTATATTACAAAAGATAAAAATAATCATTTACCTAAAAAAAATATATTTATTAAAAAACAAAAAAAAAATTTAGGAATATATTTTAAAGATAATATTAATATAAAACAAATGATTAATATATCAAAAAATATAGAACAAAATTCAATAAATTTAAATAAAAAAATTTTAAGTGATAGTACTTCATTTAGTAAAATAAAAAATATATATATTATATATAATGATTATAAAAAAATAAAAATTTATAAATGTAATTTTTATTTAATAATTCATAATATTATTATAAAAAATAAAAATATTATGGAATATGATACAATTTATTTATATAAACACAAATTATCAGATATTTTAAATAAATATCATTATTTAAGCAAAAAAATAATTAAAAATATAATAATAAAAACAAAACAAAAAAATATAAAAACTGGTAAATATTCTATTATATTTAATAATGAAACAAGCAGTGAAATATTTAAATATTTATCTAATTCAATACAAGGTAAACATATATATTATAAAACTTCTTTTTTATATAAAAAATTAAATAAAAAAATATTACCAAAATGAATAGATATTATAGAAAATCCTTATTTATATAAAGGTATAGGTACAAAACCTTTTGATAATGAAGGATTAAATACAAAAAAATATTATGTCATAAAAAATGGTATTTTAAAAACTTGAATATTAAATTCATATTATTCAAAAAAACTAAATATGAAAAATACATTTAACTCTGGAGGAATACATAATTGAATAATAAAAAATAAAAAAAATAATATAACTTTTAAAAAATTAATAAAATTAATGAAAAATGGAATTATTATAGATAAATTATTAGGACAAGGAATAAATATAAACACAGGTTTATATTCAGAAGGAATATGTGGATATTTAGTAAAAAATGGAAAAATAAAAAATTATATAAATGAAGCAACAATATCAGGTAAATTAATAAACTTATATAAAAATATAAAAAATATAAGTAATAACATAAATATAAATTCAAAAATTATAATAGGATCTATATTAATAGATAATATTTATGTAACAGGTAAAAAAAATATTTAATATACTATTTTAGTAAATTAAAACAATTAAATAATTTATATATTTTTTTTAAATAATTTATTACATATTTTTGACTATATTTAATTCAAATTCTAGGATCATAATATTTTTTATTAGGTTTATAAATACCTTCAGGATTACCTAATTGTGAATTTAAATATTCTTTATTATTTAAATAATAATTTAAAATACCTTTTCAACAACATCATTGTATATCTGTATCTAAATTTATTTTAATAATACCATAATTTATAGATTCTTTTATAATATTTTTACTTGTACCAGATCCGCCATGAAATACAAAATTTAAAGGATTTTTATTATTTAAATTAAATTTTTTTCTAATTAATTTCTGTGAAAAATATAATATTTTAGGAGATAATTTAACATTATTTAATTTATATACACCATGTACATTTCCAAAAGAAGCAGCAATTATAAACATTTTACTAATTTTAATTAATTTGTTATAAGCATAATAAACATCATTAGGATTAGTATATAATTTATTATTAGATATATTTCTATTATCTAATCCATCTTCTTCACCTCCAGTACATCCAAGTTCAAATTCAAGATTTATATTAATATTTGATAATTTATATAAATATTTACTACAAATATTAATATTATCTTTAATATTATAATTAGATAAATCTATCATATGAGAACTAAATAATGATTTTCCAAATTTTTTAAAATGCAAAATATTATTTTTAATTAAACCATCTATTCATCCTAAATTTTCTTTAATACAATGATCAGTATGTAATATAACAGGAACATTATAATATTTAGATACTTTTTGAATATATTTAGCAAATAAAGTAGCACCATAAATAGCATATTTTATTTTATTTCTACTTGAAATATTTTTTCCAATAAAGAAAATAGAACCAGAAAAAGAAATTTGTATAATTACTATTGTATTAAATTTACTAGCTGATTTTAAAATACAATTAATAGAATTTGTATCAATACAATTGATAGCAGCTAAAGCAATTTTTTTTTTTTTTAATAAAATAAAAATATCATACATTTCTTTTCCTGTAACAATACCAGGTTTAATAAAATTTAAAATATTATACATAACTAACCTTATAAATTAATATTAAAATATTATATTTATTTTTTAAAATATTTTTTTAAAATAGAAATTACCGGTAATTTTTTATCTTCTATAAATTTTAAAAAAGAACCACCACCACTAGATATATAAGAAATTTTATTAGATAAACCAAGTAATTCAAGTGCTAATATTGTATCACCACCACCTACTATACTAAATGCATTACTTTTTACTATAGCATTAGCTATTATTTCAGTACCTTTACGAAAATTTAAAAATTCAAAAACACCTACAGGACCATTTCATAAAATAGTTTTAGCTTTCATAATAATTTTAGCAATAAATTTAGCAGTATTATCTCCAAAATCAATAATTTCTTCATTATCAGAAATATCATAAATATTTTTAACATAAGAAATAGCAGATTCTGAAAATTCTTTTGTTACTCTACAATCAATAGGAACAGGAATATTATATTTATCACGTAATTTTTTAGCTTTATTAATATATAAAGGTTCATATAAAGATTTACCTATTTTATAATCTATAGCTATAAAAGTATTAGAAATACCTCCTCCAACTATTAATGTATCTGATATTTTAGCTAAACTATTTAATATATTAAATTTAGTAGAAATTTTAGATCCTCCAACTATAGAAACTACTGGTCTAATAGGATTAGAAATAAACATAGATAACATTTTAATTTCATTATAAAATAATATACCTATACAAGAAATATTTGCATATTTTATAACTCCATATGTAGAAGAATGTTTTCTATGAGCAGTAGCAAAAGCATCCATTACAAAAACATCACATAATTTAGAATATTTCTTAGATAATAAACTATTATTTTTACTTTCACCAATATTAAATCTTACATTTTCTAATACTAAAATTTCATTTTTAGATTTAAATTTTAATTTTTTTAAATTTAAATAATTATTTATTAATTTAATAGAAATTTTTAATTTTTTTTTTAAATATTTCACTATTGGTAATAAAGAAAAATTAATATCATATTTACCTTCAATTGGTCTACCTAAATGAGAAAATATTATTAAATAACCACCTTTTTTTAAAATATATTTCATAGTAGGTAAAGATAATTCTATACGTCTATTAGACATAATTATACCATTTTTAATAGGTACATTTAAATCACATCTAAGTAAAATTTTTTTATTAAATAAATTAACATTTTGAATCTTTAACATTTATATTTTTACCTAAAAATTTTTATTTAAATTATATTATAATTATATATTAAAAATAATTTAAATTTATATTATATTATATATATCTAAAATTAATTTGCTAACTCATATATATATTCTTTTATCAGTTAAATTAGATTGATTATATTCATCTATTATTAAACCAATAAAATAATTTTTATTTAATAAACTTTTAGAATAATTAAAATTATAATTTATAGAAGGTCAATAACCTATTATTTTAGCATTTTTTTTATATACAACATTATATAATTTATATAATCCATTACAAAAACAATTACTATATTCTTTTTGATTACCACAACCAAAAAAAGATACTATTTTATTATAAAAATTTATTTTTTTAAATGAATCAAAAAAAATATTTCAATCATATTGTAATTTTCCATAATATCAAGTAGATGTTCCTAATATAAAAATATCATAATTTAAAAAATCATTTTTAGAAACATTAGAAATATCTAATATATTAACAAAAAAAAAATTAGATATTTTATTTTTAATTTTATAAGCAACTTTTTTAGTATTACCAGTATTACTACCAAAAAATATTCCTATATTATACATAAAATCTCCAAAATTAATTATATATTATATTTTAATATATAATTTTATATTAAATAATATGAAAAATAAAAAAATAATAATTATAGATTCAGGTATAGGTGGTTTATCTATTTTAAAAAAAATAATTTCAATAAAAATTAATTATATATATATAATGGATAATTATGGATTTCCTTATGGAAATAAAAATTATATATATATAGCAAATAGAATATATAAAATATTATTATTTTTATCTAAAAAATATAATATAATTTTTACAATTATTGCTTGTAATACTGCAAGTATTACAATATTAAATTATATAAAAAAAAAATTTAATTTTCCTATATTTGGAATATTACCAAATATAAAAAAAGCAATAAAAAAAACAAAAAATAATTTAATTTTACTATTAGGCACATATATTACAATTAATTCTAATTATATTAATAATATAATTAAAAAAATTTCAAATAAAATAAAAATAATAAAATTATATTCTTCAAAATTAGTAAATTATGCTGAAAAAAAAATAAAATATAATTTTAAAATAAAAAATAAATATATTAAAAATATTATAATAAAAAAAAATAAAAAAAAAATAAATCCAGATACTTTAATTATAGGATGTACACATTTTTCTTTTTTAAAAAAAGAATTTAAAAATATATTTAATAAAAATATATATATTATAGAATATATAAATAAAATAAAAAAAAAAATATATAAATATATAAAATTATTAAATAATAAAAAAAAAAAAATTAAAATTAAAAAAAAAAATTATTTTTTATATACAAAAAAACAAAAATTTAATAATAAATTTATTAAAAAAATTAAAAATATTTATAAAATAAATATTTTAAAAAAAATAAAAATATAAAAATGAAAAAAATATTAATATATTTAAATAAATATTATTGAAATATTATATATATAATATATTTAATTAATAAATTTGTTGAATTTCCATTAATATTAATTACATATAATATATTATTATTTATTTACATAAAAATAATAAAAAAAAAAAACATAACTAAAAATATATTATTATTAACAATAATACTTATAATATCTTTATTAATAAAAAAAATAATTAAAAAAATAATATTTATAAATAGACCATATATAAATATATTAAATAATATTAAAAAATATAAAAATATAAAAAAATATTATAATATACCAATATGATTAATAAAACATTGAAAAAAAAAAAAAGATAGTTCTTTTCCATCTGGACATACAATATTTTGTAATTTTTGAATTATAATTTTTAAAAAAAAAAAAAAATGATATATATATATTATAAAAAAAATATTTATAATTATTATTATTAGTAGATTATTATTATATTTACATAGAATAGAAGATATAATATTTAGTATTATAATAAATATTATTATAAATAAAATATTTTTTATATATTAAAAATATAAAAATCTTTAGCTATTTTAGTATTATTAAAATATTTATAACATTCATATAACATACATTTAAGATCATTATAAGAATATCTAGAACTAAAATGAGTAATTATTAATTTTTTAACATTATATTTTTTAGCAATTATAGCAGCTTGTATATTAGTAGAATGTCCTCTAGAATTTGCTTTTTTATACATATTATTTTTTAAAGTAGATTCATGTATTAAAATATCTAAATTATATAAATAAATACAATTTTTTTTTAAAGGAGAAGTATCACCTAAAATTGCTATTTTTTTTCCAATAATATTTTTACTTAAATATTTTTTACCATTTACAATTTTTTTATTAAATAATATTTTTTTTCCTAATTTTAAATATTTATATATAGGTCCAGGATATATACCTTCAGATATTAATTTCTTTACATTTAAATGTCCTAATTTATCACATTGTTTTATATAAAAACCATAACATTCTAAGGAATGATTTAACAAAAAACAACTTACTTTATATTTTCCATTATTAAATAATTTACCTTCTTTTATTTCAAATATTTTTAAAGGAAAATTAATATAACAATTAGTTAATTTTAAATTTAATTTAATAAATTTTTTTATACCTTTAGAACCATAAATTTCTAAAGAATTATTAGAATTATACATAGATCTACTAGTTAATAAACCTATTAATCCAAAAATATGATCACCATGCATATGAGTAATAAAAATTTTTTTTATTTTATTTAATTTTATAGAAGTATATAAAATTTGATGCTGAGTTCCTTCACCACAATCAAATAATCAAATTTCATAAAAATTACTATTATTAAAAACAAGAGCTATACTACTAACATTTCTTTTAATAGAAGGAGAACCAGCATTAGTACCTAAAAATTGAATATACATTATAATACCAAAATATAAAAATTTAAATTATAAATAATTAATAATATATTATATTATAAAAATAATACTTATTTAAAATATATATTATTATATATAATATAATAATAAAAATTAAGTAAATATAAATTAAAATATGAAAAAAAAAATAGGTATATTAACAAGTGGAGGAGATTCTCCAGGAATGAATACATTTATATATAATATAGTTAAAGAAAGTATTAAAAATAACTTTACTATATATGGAATATATAAAGGATATTACGGATTATATATAAATAAAATAAAAATATTAAATTTTAATAAAATTCAATATATAAAAAATATAGGAGGTACAATATTAGGTAGTTCTAGATTTCCTGAACTAAAAAATTATGAAATAAGAAAAAAAATAATAAAAAAAATTAAAAAAAAAATTGATATATTAATAATAATTGGAGGAGAAGGATCATATAAAGGTGCAAAAAAATTAAATGAAATGAATTTACCTTGTATAACAATACCTGGAACAATAGATAATGATATAAATAATACAGATTACAGTATAGGTTACTATACTGCTTTAGAAACAATAGTTAAATCAATAGATAAAATAGAAAATACTTCTTTATCTCATAATAGAATATCAATAATAGAAGTCATGGGAAGAAAATGTGGTAATTTAGCTATATATTCATCTATAGCTTGTTCATCTGATTATGTAATAATACCAGAAATAAATTTTAATAAAAATAAATTATATAATTCTATAAAAAAAAAAATTAAAACAAAAAAAAATATATCAATTATAATAACAGAAAATATATATAATATATTTAAATTAGCAAAAAAAATAGAAAAAATAACTAATAAAGAAACAAGAGCAACATCTTTAGGATATATACAAAGAGGAGGTATACCAATAAGTTTTGATAGAATATTAGCTACAAAAATGGCTATATTTGCAATAAAATTAATAAAAAAAAATATTTTAGGAATATCAATAAGCATAAAAAATAATAAATTAAAATATTTTAAATTAAATAAAAATATAAAAAAAAATAATAAAAAAAAATATTTAAAATGAATTAAAATAATAAATTATTAATTAAAAAATGAAAAATATAAATAAAAATTTTATATTTAAACAAATAAATAAAGATTTATATAAAAAAAAATATAAAAAAATTATTACACGTTTTGCTCCAGAACCAAATGGTTGTTTACATATAGGACATGTAAAATCTATATTTATAAATTTTGAAATAGCAAAATATTATAATGGAATATGTAATTTAAGATTTGATGATACAAATCCAAACACAATAAAAAAAAAATATATTAATTCAATTATAAATGATATTAAATGATTAGGTTATAAATATAATAAAAATATAAAATATGCATCAA
The DNA here is from genome assembly GCA_036689225.1 of Candidatus Stammera capleta. Taxonomy (GTDB): domain Bacteria; phylum Pseudomonadota; class Gammaproteobacteria; order Enterobacterales; family Enterobacteriaceae; genus Stammera; species Stammera capleta_AH. The sequence continues at coordinate 200,173 of CP144768.1, forward strand.
ATTATTTCTATAAATATTATTATTATGCAATTCAATTAATAAAAAAAAATTTAGCATATGTAGATGAATTATCAAAAAAAAAAATTAAAAAATATAGAGGAAACTTTAAAAAAAAAGGAAAAGATAGCCCTTTTAGAAAAAGAAGTATCAAAGATAATATCATTTTATTTAAAAAAATGAAAAATGGATATTTTAATGAAGGTAAAGCTTGTTTAAGAGCAAAAATTAACATGAACTCAAAATATATGATATTAAGAGATCCTATTTTATATAGGATAAAATATAATAATCATATAAAAACAAAAAAAAGATGATGTATATATCCAACTTATGACTTTGCTCATTGTATTGCAGATTCTATAGAAAAAATTACACATTCATTATGTACATTAGAATTTCAAAATAATAAAATATTATATAATTGAATATTAAATAATATAAATATAAAATATAAATCAAAACAATATGAATTTTCTAGATTAAATATAAGTAATAATATAACTTCTAAAAGAAAAATTATTTTTTTAATAAAAAAAAAAATTATAAATAATTGAAATGATCCAAGATTAATGACAATATTAGGTATGAAAAGAAGAGGATATAATCCTAAATCTATATTAGATTTTTGTAAATCTTTAGGAATAAGTAAACAAGAAAGTATTATAAATAATAATATAATAAAAAATTATTTAAGAAAAAATTTAGATAAAACATCACCTAGAATAATGGGAATAATTAATCCTATAAAAATAATTTTAATAAATTTAAAAAAAAAAAAAAAAATATATATATATAATCATCCAAATAATAAAACTTTTGGTAAAAGAAAAATAAACTTATATAAAAAAATATATATAGATAAAAAAGATTTAAAAATAAATAATAAAAAAAAATTTTATAAAAAAATATTAAATAAAAAAATAAAATTAAAATATTCAAATATTATTTGTATAAAAAAAATTATAATAAATAAAAATAAAAAAATTAAATATATAAAATGTTTATTATTAAAAAAAAAATTTAAAAAAAAAAAATATAAAATAATACATTGAATATCAAAAAAAGATTCATTAAAAATAAAATTTATTTTTTTTAAAGATTTACTAAAAAAAAATAATATAAAAAATAAAAAAAATTTTTTAAATTATATAAATAAAAAATCTATAATTAATAAAATAGGATATATAGATAAAAATATTATAAAAAATAAAAATAAAATATTTCAATTAGAAAGAATGGGATATTTTAAAAAACAAAATAATAAAAAAATAATTTTAAATGAAATAATATCTTTAAAAAAATAATAAAATTAATTAAAATAAAATTGTATTATAATATATAATTTAAAAAAAAAATATTTAAAATAAATTAATAAATATATTAAAATATATTTTTTTTTTTAAAAAAATTTATTAATTATATGAAAAAAAAAAAAATAATATATAAATTTAATAATATAAGTAAAATATTAAATATATGTATATATAAAATATATTACATAAGTAAAAATAATAAAAATATAATAAATTATATTAATAAAAAATATAAATTTAATAAAATATTTAAAAAAATATCATTAATAATAAATGATAATATATTAAATATTTATAAAAAAAATAAAAAATTAAATAATAATAATATAAAATATAAAAAATATACTATAAATTTTAGTATAATATACTTAAATAATAGTCATATATATATATATATATATAATTACTTAAAAAAAAATATTTTAAATATCAAAATAGATATAGAAATATATACATATAATTTAATTACACCATTAAAAACAATAGATTATTTAATTTCAATATTTAAACCAAATTTAATAATAATAGATTATAAAATAAGAGGATATATTAAAAAAAAAAATAAAAACAAAAAAATTAATTCTATACAAAAATATATATCAACAAAAAATAAAAAAATATATGATATTTTTGATATAAATATATATAATGAAAATATATTTCAAACAAAAATGATAATAAAAAAAATAAATATAAATAAAAATATTATTAATTTAAAAAAAAAAAAATATAATAAAAAAAAAAAAATATATATAATAAAATTAATATGAAAAAAAATAAAAAAAATATGTTATTAAATATTTATAAAGTTAAAATTTTATAACTATTTTTTGTTACTAATATAGTATGTTCATATTGTGCAGATAAACTACCATCTTTTGTTTTAACTGTTCAACCATCATTCATAATATATGTATTATTTTTACCTAAATTAACCATAGGTTCAATAGTAAATATCATACCAGTTTTCATACGAAAATTATAATTATTTTTATAATGTAAAATTTGAGGAAATTCATGTAATTTTTTTCCTATACCATGACCACAATAATTTTTAACTATAGAATAACCATATTTTTCAATATAATTTTGTATACTTTTACCAATTAAATTAAATTTATTACCATTTTTAACATATTTAAGAGCATAAAAAATACTATTATAAGTAATATTACATAATTTTAAAGCATTAATTTTAGGAATACCAACAAAAAACATTTTTGATGCATCAGAATAATATTTATTTTTACAAATAGATATATCAATATTTATAATATCTCCATCTTTTAAAATACAATTATAACTAGGAATACCATGACAAACTACATTATTTATTGAAGTACATATAGATTTAGGATAATTCATATATCCTAAAGTAGCAGGATAAGCTTTATAATAATTAACAATTCTATTATAACATATATCATTTATATAACCAGTAGAAATACCTGATTTTACATATTTAGAAATATATAATAATAAATCTTTAACTATTTTACCTACAATAAACATATTTTTAATATCTTTATTATTTTTAATAATCATAAATAATTAACCTTTAAAATATATAATATATAATATATATATGTATATAATAATATAAAAAATATATTTATAAAATAAAATAAGGAAAAAAAATGATAAATTTTTCAATAAAAGAAATGATAAAAGCAGGTATACATTTTGGTCACCAAACAAAATATTGAAATCCAAAAATGAAACCTTATATATATACAAAATATAATAATATACATATTATAAATTTAAATAAAACTATAAAATTATTTAATATAGCAATTAATAAATTAAAATTATTACAAAAAAAAAAAAAAAAAATATTGTTTATAGGAACAAAAAAATCAGCTTCTAAAATAATTAAAAAAACAGCTATTATATGTAAACAATTTTATATAAATAAAAGATGATTAGGGGGAACATTAACAAATTGAAAAACAATGAAAAAATCAATTAAATATTTAATAGAATTAGAAAAAGAATATAAAACAGGAATATTAAATAAATTTGTTAAAAAAGAAATTTTATTTAAAAAAAAAACATTAAAAAAATTAAAAAATAATTTAGAAGGAATTAAAAATATGAAAGGATTACCTGATGCTATATTTGTAGTAGATTCTAAATATGAAAAAATAGCAATTAAAGAAGCAAAACAATTAAATATAAAAATATTTTCTATAGTAGATACTAATAATAATCCAGATAATATAGATTATATTATACCAGGAAATGATGATTCAATAAAATCTATAAAATGATATTTTAATATTATATGTAAAACAATAAATTAAAATAAATGAAAAAATATAAAATAAAACTAATAAAAAAAATTAGACATTTAACTAAAATAAGTATAAATAAATGTAAAAAAGCCTTAGAAAAAAATAATTATAATATAGAAAAATCATTAATATATTTAAAAAAAATTAAAATCAAAAAAAAAAATATTCCAAAAGAAGGAATAATTTTAAATAAAATAAATAAAAACAATGTAATAATGATAAAATTACTTTGTGAAACAGATTTTACATCTAAAAATATTTATTTTAATAATTTTGCAAATGAAATAATAAATTTTTGTTTTAAAAAAAAAATTTATATATTAAAAAAAATAAACAAATATTTTAATAAAAAAAAAAAATATTTAATAAATAAATTTAATGAAAATATTATTATAGATAATATTTGCTATTTAAAAGGAAAATATATAGGTAATTATTTACATAATAATAATAAAATAGGAACTATATTAAAAATAAAAACAAAAAAAAATAATTTAGATAAAAAATATATAAAACAAATATGTATGCATATTACAGCAATGAATCCAAAATATATAAATAAAAAAAATATACCATTAGAAATAATAAAAAAAGAAAAAAAAAAAATATTAATCTATTATAAAAAAAATATTTCTAAAAAATTAAAAAATAAATTAAACAAAAAAATTTTATTAGAACAAAAATTTATTTTTAATGATAAAATAAAAATTAAATATTTTATTAAAAAAAAAAATATTAAAATAATTAATTTTTATAGATATAAAATATAATTTTATAAAAAATATATTAAATAAAATTATAATAAATAAAGGAGGTATGGCCGAGTGGTTTAAGGCAACGGTCTTGAAAATCGTCAACGTATATCGTTCGAGAGTTCGAATCTCTCTACCTCCGTACTATATATAAAAAATATGAATAATATAAAACTAGAAAAAAAAATTAATAATTATTTAAAATTAAAAAATATAAAAGATAATTCTATAAATGGATTACAAATAGAAGGATGTAAAAATATAAATAAAATAATAAGTTGCGTTACAATAAATTTAACTATAATAAAAAAATGTCTAAAAAAAAAATTTAATACTATTATTTGTCATCATGGAATATTATGAAAAAAAAATAAAATTAATATTATAGGAATAAGAAAAAAAATTATAAAAAAAATATTATTAAATAATATAAATTTATATTGTTGACATATTCCTTTAGATATACATAAATATATAGGTAATAATATTATATTAGCAAATAAATTAAAAATAAAAATAAAAAATAAAAAAAATAAAAATTATAATATAATAATAGGAAAATCTAATAAAAAAATAATAAATATTATAAAAAAAATAAATAAAAATTATATTTTTATTAAAAGTACAAAAAAAAAAATTAATAAAATAGCAATATGTACAGGATTAGGAGAAAAATATATAGAAAAATCTATATTAAAATATAATATAGATACATATATAACAGGAGAAGTATCAGAATATAATATAATATTATCAAAACAATATAATATAAATTTAATAATTATAGGTCATCATTTTTCTGAAATATATGGAATAAAATATTTAGGAAAATGAATAAATAAAAAATTTAAATTATATGTTAAATTTTTAAATATAAATAAAATATAAATATATATAATATATAAATTAAATAATTCTTTTATAAAAATAAAATATAATTAATTATAATATCATTAATTAAAATTATTAAATATTATTAAATATTAAAATAAAATAATAAATTTAATAAATAATAATTAATAATAAAATGAATATTAATAAAATAAAAAAAAAAATAATAAAACTAAAAAAAAAAATAAATAAATTTTCATATTATTATTTTTATAAAAATAAAAATATAATTTCAGATGAAAAATATGATTTTTTAGTAAAAAAATTAGAAATATTAGAAAAAAAATATCCTAAATTAAAACTTAAAAATAGCCCAACAAAAAAAATATATTATAAATTTATAAAAAATTTTTCTATTAAAAAACATAATATACCTATGTTATCAATTAAAAATTTTTATTCTTATAATGAAATATATAAATATTTAAATAAATTAAAAAAAATATATAAAATAAATAATTTTTGTTGTGAATTAAAGATAGATGGAGTAGCAATTAGTTTAATTTATAAAAATAATTATTTAAATCAAGCTTTAACTAGAGGAAATGGAATATATGGTGAAAATATAATAAAAAATATAAAATATATAAATTCAATACCTAAAAATTTAAAATTAAAAGATAAAATAGAAAATTTAGAAATAAGAGGAGAAATTTATATTTCTAAAAAAAATTTTATAAAAATAAATAAAAATAAAAAATTTTCTAATAATAGAAATATAGTTTCAGGAACTATAAGACAATCAAATAATAAAAAAATAAAAAATAGAAAATTATCATTTATAGGTTATGATATTATTATTAATAATAATAGAAAAAATTTTTTAACTCAATATAAAAGTTTAAAAAAAATTAAAAAAATAGGATTTAATATAGAAAAAAAAACTATATTATGTAATAATATTTATGATATTAAAAAATATTATAAAAATATAGAAAAAACAAAAAAATATATAAATTTTAATATTGATGGAATAGTAATAAAAATTAATAATAAATTTATACAAGAAAAAATAAAAAATAATAATAAATATGCTAAATGATGTATAGCATGAAAATTTAAAAATAAAAAAAAAATTACAAAAGTTAAAAATATAATTTTTGAAATTACTAAAGATGGAATAATAATACCTATTATTATAATAAAAAAAATTAAAATAGAAGGAGTAATAATTAAAAAAATTAATTTATATAATTTAAATTTTTTAAAAAAAACAAAAATAAATATAAATGATTATGTTATAGTTGAAAGAAGTGGCAATGTAATACCAAAAATAATAAAAATTATAAAAAAAAATAAAAAAAAATACAATATTAATAAATGTCCTTTTTGTAAAAAAAAAATAAATATTTATGAAAAAATACCAAAATGCTATAATAAAAAATGTTTTGAAAAAATAAAAAAAAATATAATACATTTTACTTCAAAAAATTCATTTAATATAATAGGTTTAGGTAAAAATATAATAAAAAAATTAATAAAATATAAATATATATCTTCACCTTTAGATATATTTAAAATATCAAAAAAAAAACTAATAAAAATTCCAAAAATAAAAAATAAATTAGCAAATAAAATAATTAAATCAATTAATATATCAAAAAAAAATATAAAATTATATAATATAATTAATTCTCTTTCTATTCCTAATATAGGAATATATACATCAAAAAAAATAAATAAAAATATAAAATATTTTAAAAATTTTATAAAATTAAATAAAAAAAATATTAAATATATAAATAATATAAGTAAAAAAAAAAAAACATTAATAATAAATTATTTAAATAATAAAAATAATATAAATTTTTTAAAAAAATTAAATAAAATTTTATTCAATTAAAATATATTTTTAATAAAATATTTTATTCTAAATAAAAACTTTTTTTTTTTTAATAATAATATTATCATATTTATATCTGGAGAAACTTCTTTACCTGTTATAAAAAAATGCAATATTCTATATATATAATTAATTTTTAAATATTTAAATTTTTTAATTAAATTATTTATACAAAACTTAATATTTTCAATATTTCAAATATTTAAATTAAATATTTTTTTATATAAATATAATAATATAAAATAAGAATTATTATTTTTATATTTAATAATTAATAATGGATTAAAATATATTTTTTTATTAAAAATAATACAAAAATTTACTATATCTTTAATTAAATAACTTTTAGATAATATAAATAATATTATTTCATCTAAATTATTAATTTTATCTAAAAATATTTTATTGTTAATAACAAAATATTTAAAATATATTTTTAAATATTTATAAGATATATTAAATAAATAATATTTATTTAAAAATAAAATTTTTTTATTATCTAATATACAATTAGATTTATTAATATTAAATAAATTTATATATTTCATTTCATTAATACTATTAAATTTATAATTTATACAAGATCTACCTAAAAATAATAAATAATTTAATATAGAAATAGGTAAATAACCATTATATATATAACTTTTAATATTAAATAAAAATTTTTTTTTAGATATTTTTTTTTTATTAATATCTAATATCATTGGTAAATGTATATATTTAGGAATATTATAATTTAATGATTTTAATAAATTTATTTGTTTAGGAGTATTATTAATATGATCTTCTCCTCTTATAATATGAGTAACAGACATATAATAATCATCTACAACTACACAAAAATTATAAGTAGGCATTCCATTAGTACGTTTAATAATAAAATCATCTAATTGATTATTATTAAAAACTATTTTCTTAAACAAAATATCTTTAAAAATAACTTTATTATATAATGGATTTTTAAATCTAACTACATATTTTAAATTTTTATAATTTAAATTTTTATCTCTACAATAATTATCATATTTAGGTTTAATACCATTTTTAATACACAAATCACGTATTTTTTTTAATCTATCATAAGAACAAAAACATTTATAAGCTAAATTATTGGATAACATATAATTTATTATATCTATATATTTATCTATATTATCAGATTGATAATATACCTCTTCATCTCAATATAATCCTAATCATTCTAAAATATATAATATATAATCAGAATATTTTTTATTTAATTTATTTAAATTTGTATCTTCTATACGTAATAAAAATTTACCATTATTTTTTCTTGCATATAATCAAGAATATAAAGCAATTCTTATATTTCCAATATGTAAATAACCAGTAGGACTTGGAGCAAATCTTGTAATTATTTTATTTATCATTTTTTTATTAAAATTAAAATTTTATATATTATATAATTATATTATAATAACATTTATTAAACAAAATTTAAATTTTAAAATATGAAAAAATATATAAGAAATTTTTCTATAATCGCTCATATAGATCATGGAAAATCTACATTATCAGATAGAATAATAGAAATATGTACTGGAAAAAAAATAAATGAAAAAGAATCTAGAATTTTAGATTCAATGGAAATAGAAAAAGAAAGAGGAATAACAATAAAATCACAAAGTGTTTCACTTAATTATAAAAAAAAAAATAAAAAATATAAATTAAATTTAATAGATACACCAGGACACATAGATTTTAATAATGAAGTATCAAGATCATTATATATATGTGAAGGAGCTCTTTTATTAATAGATGCAACTAAAGGTATACAAGCACAAACAATTGCTAATTATAATATAGCAAAAAAATTAAATATTAAAATTATTCCAATAATAAATAAAATTGATTTGTTATATAATAATATAAAAAATATAAAGAAACAAATAAAAAAAATATTAAAAATTAAAAAAAAAAAAATAATATTATGTTCAAGTAAAAAAGGTATAGGAATAAAAAAAATTATATCAAATATTATAAATAAAATACCTTATCCAAAAGGTAATATAAAATTACCCTTAGAAGCTATAATAATTGATTCATATTTTGATAATTATTTAGGAATTTTTTTTTTAATAAAAATTATAAATGGATATATTAAAAATAATAATAATATAAAAATAATAAATTTTAATAAAAAAAAATATAAAATAAAAACAATATATATATATAATCCTAAAAAAAAAAAAATAAATAATTTATATTGTGGAGAAGTAGGATGAATATCCTGTAATATAAAAAAAATAAAAAATTTTAACCCTATAGGAAAAATAATTACAAATTATAATAATAATAATGTAATTAAAATACCAAAATTCAAAAAAATAAAACCAAAAATATATGCAAGTTTATATCCAAATAATAACAAAAATTTTTTATATTTTAAAAAATCAATTGAAAAATTAAGTTTAAATGATTATTCTTTTAAATTTAAACCAGAAACATCATATTTATTAGGAAATGGATTTAGATGTGGTTTTTTAGGAATATTACATATAGAAATAATAAAAGAAAGATTAGAAAAAGAATATAATTTAAAAATAATAATTACTTCACCAAATATAATTTATAAAATAAAAACTAAAAATAATAAAAAAATATATATAGAAAATCCAAATAATATACCATTAAAAAATAAAATAAAAGAAATAAAAGAATCAATATCAATATGTAATATAATTTCTCCTCAAATATATTGTGGAAAAATAATAAAATTATGTATAAATAAAAGAGGTATACAAAAAAAAATATTATATTATAATAATAATGTTTATTTAAAATATGAATTACCAACATATGAAATAATAACAAATTTTAGTAATGAAATTAAATCAATTTCTAAAGGATATGCTTCATTTGAATATAAATTTAAAAAATATAAAAAATCAAATATTAATTTATTAGAATTTTTTATAAATAATAATAAATTAGAAGGATTTTCAATATTAATTCATATAAAAAATATAAAAAAATATAGTAAAAATATTATATATATAATTAAAAAAAATTTAAAAAAACAACAATTTGAAATAAAAATTCAATCAAAATGTAATAATAAAATAATTAATTCATATAAAATAAAATCATTAAGAAAAAATGTAACTTCAAAATGTTATGGAGGAGATATTACAAGAAAAAAAAAATTATTAAAAAAACAAAAAATAGGAAAAAAAAAATTAAAAAAAATTGGAAATATATTAATATCACCAAAAATTTATTTTGAAGCATTAAAAATAAAATTTTAATTATATGATATATAACAAAATAATATTTATATTTATATTAATAAATTTACTAATACTATTATATAGTAGTATATATAATATAAATAAAAAAATAAAAAAATATATAACAATAGAAACTTTTTATATATTATTATTTATATTTACATTTAGATCTTTTATCTATGAACCATTTCAAATACCATCTGCATCAATGTTACCAACATTATTAATTGGAGATTTAATATTAGTTAATAAAACTAAATATAATATAAAAAATCCATTTACAAATAAAACTATATTTAATATAGGAAAACCAAAATATGGAGATATAATTGTATTTCAATATCCAAAAAATAAAAATATAAATTATATAAAACGTATTATTGCATTACCAAAAGATAAAATAATATATAATAAAAAAAATAAAAAAATAACTATATATAAATATAATAAAAATAAAAAAAAATATTATAAAAAAAATATTATTAAATATAAAAATCAAAAATTAAGTAATTTAATAGAAGAAATATATTTATTAAAAAAAAATAATAATATATATGAAAATATATTACATATAAAAAAAATAAAATCAATTAATTTAAAAAATAAAATATTTTCAAAAATAATATTTTTAATAGAAAGAACAGAATACATAAAAAATAATAAACATAAAATATTAATTATTCCATATAAAAAAAAATATAATATAAAAAAAATAAAATGAATTATACCTAAAAATACATATTTTGTTATGGGAGATAATAGAGATAATAGTGAAGATAGTAGATATTGAGGTTTTGTAAAAAAAAAATTAATAATAGGAAAAGCTGAATATATATGAATGAGTATTAAAAAACAAGAACATTCTTTACCAAAAGGTATAAGATATTATAGAATAGGTAAAATTATTTAAAATTTATGATTAATATACATTTTTTAGAAAAAAAAATAAAATATAAATTTATTAATAAAAAAATATTAATTTTATCTTTAACACATAGAAGTTATAATAATAATCATAATGAAAGATTAGAATTTTTAGGAGATTCAATACTAAACTTTATTATTACAAAAAAAATATACAAAAAATTCTTTAATTTTCAAGAAGGAATAATGACAAGAATAAGATCAAAATTAGTAAATAAAAAAAATCTTTTTAAAATTGCAAATAAAATTAAATTATATAAATATATATTACTTGGAAATGGAGAAATAAAAAATAATAAAAAAATTCATAAAAAATCTATATTAGCAAATACATTAGAAGCTATAATAGGAGCTATATTTATAGATAGTAAAAATATTAAAATAATAGAAAAAACTATAAAATATTTATTTTTTAAAAATCAAATTTTAAATAAAAAATATAATTATAAAGATTATAAAACTTTATTACAAGAATATTTACAAAAAATAAAATTACCTTTACCTAAATATTATTTAGGTAAAACTAAAGGAAAAGATCATAAACAAATATTTACAATATATTGTAAAATAAATAATCTTAATAAAATTAGTAAAGGTATAAGTTACAATAAAAAAAATGCTGAACAAATAGCAGCAAAAAATATATTAATAAATTTAGGATTAATTTAAATAATATATATGAAAAAATATGTTTGTATATTTATAATAGGTAGAACAAATGTTGGAAAATCAACTTTATTTAATAAATTAATTAAAAAAAAAATTTCTATAACTTCAAAAAGAAAAAATACTACACAAAAATATATTTTAGGTATTAATACAATAAATAATAATCAATATATATATATTGATTCACCAGGATTTAATAATTATATAAAATTTAAAAAAATATTTTATAAAGTTAATATTTTTTTAAAAGAAAAAATAAATTTTAAAAAAAAAATTAATTTAATAATATTAATTATAGAAAAAAAATATTTTTTTTTTGAAAAAAAAATAATAAAAATAATAAATTTTAAAAAAATACCAATAATAATATTAATAAATAAAATAGATAAAATTAAAAATAAAAAAATAATATTACCATTTATTAATAATATTAAAAATGATATAAAATATAATAATATTATTCCAATATCTGCAAAAAAAATAAAACATATAAAATATATACAAAATATAATTAATAAATTTTTAATAAAATCAAATCATATTTTTAAAAAAAAAAAAAAAACTATACATAATAAAAAATTTATTATTAAAGAAATAATAAGAGAAAAAATTTTTAAATTTATAAGAGATGAAATACCATACTTAATATTAATAAAATTAAAAAAAATTATAAATTCAAAAAATAAAAAAATAATATTTTGTAATATATATACAAAAAAAAAACAACATATTAATATAATAATAGGTAAAAAAGGAAAAAATATAAATTATATAATAAATACATCAATAAAAGATATAAAAAAATATTTTAATTATAAAAAAAAAATAAAATTATTTATTAATATAAAAAATAAAAAATAAATATGATAAATTGAAAATATATTATAGAAAAAGAAAAAAAAAAAAAATATTTTATTAAAATGAAAAATTTTTTATATAAAGAATATAATAATAAAATAATATATCCTAAAAAAAATAAAATATTTGAAGCATTTAAAATAACAAAATTTGAAAATATAAAAGTAGTTATTTTAGGACAAGATCCTTATTGTAATAAGGATCAATCACATGGATTAGCTTTTTCTTTATTACCAAATATAAAAATTACAACATCAATAAAAAATATATATAATGAAATAAAAAATGAATATCCTAAATTTAATATTCCAAAAAATGGATATTTATTAAATTGAGCTAAACAAGGAATTTTTTTATTAAATAGTATATTAACTGTAGAACATAAAAAAATTTTATCACATAAAAATATAGGATGAGAAATATTTACAAATAATATTATTAAATATATAAATAAATATAATAAAAATATAATATTTTTATTATGAGGACAATATGCAAAAAAAAAAAAAATATTAATTAATAAAAATAAACATTTAATTTTAACATCATCTCATCCATCAAATTTATCTTTTAAAAAAGGATTTTGAAAATGTTTACATTTTAAAAAAACTAATTTTTATTTAAAAAAACATAATAAAAAACCTATTATATGATAGTTAATAATTAATACCAATAGATTTATATATATTTAAAATATTTTTTTTTGCTATTTTTTTAGCTTTTAATTTTCCGTTAATTAAAATTTTTTTTAAAAATTTTTCTTTTTTTCTAAAATTAAAATATTTATTTTGTAAATTATTTAAAAAAATATCTAATTCTTGTATAAGAATTTTTTTAAATTTTCTATATGTATAATTTAAAAAAATTTTTTCTAATTTATTAATAGAAATATTTTTAATATTAGAAAAAATATTTAATAAATTAGATATTCCAGGTTTATTAATTTTATCATATAAAATTTTAGGAGGAAATTGAGAATCAGTTAAAGAATTATCTATTTTTTTTTTAATTTCACTATAATTATCTAATAAAAAAATAACATTATTTTTATTAATATCTGATTTAGACATTTTTTTATAAGGATTAGATAAAGACATTATTTTTGAACCATATTTAGATATAATATAATTTGGAATTATAAATATATTTTTAGAATAAAATTTATTTATTCTTTTAGCAATTATTCTAGTTAATTCTAAATGTTGTATTTGATCATAACCAATAGGTACATAATTTGAATTATATAATAATATATCAGAAGACATTAATATAGGATAATTAAATAATCCACAATTTATATTAATATTATTTTTAACTTTATTTTTAAATTGAGTCATACGATTTAATTCACCTATATATGTATAACAATTTAATAATCAATAAAGTTTTATATGTTCTATTATATCAGATTGTAAAAAAATAATACAATTTAAAGGATCTATTCCAATAGATAATATTATAGATAATAAATCATAAATATAATTTTTAATTAATGATTTATCCTTCATACTAATCAATGCATGCAAATCAGCAATACAAAAAAAACAATTATATTTATTTTGATTATTTAATCAAGTTTTTAATACACCAATATAATGACCTATAGTTAATTTACCAGTAGGTTGTATAGCACTAAAAACATTTTTTTTCATCATTAAAATATTTAATTTAATTAATAAATTTTTATTTAAATAAATTTTTAGAATTTAATAACTTTTTTAAATTAACACTTGCTAATTCTTCTTTACTCATATTAATATTTTTATTATTAACATTATTTATTTTTTTATATTTATTTTTTTTTTTATGATATGAATAACCAGTACCACAAGGTACTAATCTTCCAACTATTACATTTTCTTTTAAACCTCTTAATTCATCTACTCTTGAAGAAATAGCGGATTCAGTTAAAATTTTAGTAGTTTCTTGAAAAGAAGCTGAAGATATAAAAGATTCTGTTGCTAAAGATGCTTTTGTTATACCTAATAAATCACGATTATATTTAATTACTCTTTTTTTATTTAATTTTAAATTTTTATTTATAATTCTTACTCTAGATATTTCCATTTGTTCACCAATTAAATATTTAGAATCTCCAGAATCAGTTATTGTAATTCTACGTAACATTTGTCTAATTATAATTTCAATATGTTTATCATTAATTTTAACTCCCTGTAAACGATATATATTTTGAACTTCATTTATAATAAATTTTGTAACATCTTTTATACCACGTAATCTTAATATATCATAAACTGATTCATTTCCTTCTGATATAATATCACCTTTATTAACATATTCTCCTTCTAAAATATGAAGTTTTTTTCATTTAGGTATCATTTTTTCATATTTATATCCTTTTTTAGAAGTTATAATTAAACGATATTTTCCTTTTGTTTCTTTTCCAAAACTAACTATTCCAGAAATTTCAGCTAAAATAGCTTTATCTTTAGGTTTACGAGCTTCAAATAAATCAGCTATTCTTGGTAATCCTCCAGTTATATCTTTTGTTCCACCATATTCTTTAGAAATTCTAGCTAATATATCACCTTTTAAAACATAATCATTATCATTTACTTTTACTATTGTTTTTCCGGGTAAAAAATATTGTACAGGAATTTCATTTCCTAATAACATAATATCATTACCATTTTTATCAACTATTTTAATAGAAGGTTTTAATTTTTTATTAATATTAATATATTCTATTTGATCTAAAATAACAATAGAAAAAATACCAGTTAATTTATCTTTCTGTTTTATAATAGTTTGATTTTCATACATATCTATAAATTTAATATAACCACTAACTTCACTAATTATAGGTATACTATGAGGATCTCAATTAGCAATAATTTCTCCACATTTAACTAAATCATTATCTTTTTTTTCTAAAATAGAACCATAAGGAACTTTATAATTTTCTTTTATTATTCCATTATTATTAATAATTTTTAATTTAACATTTCTAGAATTAACTACTAATTTATTAAAAGAATTTTTTATATATTTTAAATTTGAAAATTTTATATAACCATCATTTTTAACTTTAATATTATAATTAGAAGAAACTCTAGAAGCTGCACCACCTATATGAAATGTTCTCATAGTTAATTGAGTTCCTGGTTCACCAATAGATTGTGCAGCAATAACTCCTACAGCTTCACCTTTATTAATTAAATGATTTTTAGCTAAATCAACTCCATAACAATAAGAACATACTCCAAAATTTGTTTCACACATAACTACAGAACGAACTTTTATTTTATATAAACCTAAACCTTCTATTATATTACATAATTTTTCATTTAATAATGAATTTCTTTTAATTATAATTTTATTTTCATTAGAAATTATATCTTCAGCTAACATTCTACCTAAAATACGATCTTTTAATGATTCTTTAATGTAACTACCTTCAATAATAGAATTTATAACTAAATATTTTTTAGTTTTACAATCTTTTTTAATAATTACTAAATCTTGAGCTACATCTACTAATCTACGAGTTAAATAACCAGAATTAGAAGTTTTTAAAGCAGTATCTGCTAATCCTTTTCTTGCACCATGAGTAGAAATAAAATATTGTAATATATTTAATCCTTCTCTAAAATTAGAAGTTATAGGAATTTCAATAATTGAACCATCAGGTTTAGCCATTAAACCTCTCATACCAGCTAATTGTCTAATCTGATCAGATGAACCTCTAGCACCAGAATCAGCCATCATATATATACTATTAAATTTATCTTCTTCTTTTAATATTCCATCAACTTTAATAAATCTACTAGATAAATTTTTCATCATAGATTTAACAATATTTTTATTAGCTTTTATTCATATATCAATAATTTTATTATATTTTTCATTATAAGTTAATAAACCAGATTGAAATTCTTCTTGAATTTTATTTACTTTATTTTCAGCTTTATTAACTATTTCATTTTTATTTTTAGGTATTAATATATCATCAATACTAACAGATAAACCAGATATAGTAACATATTTAAAACCTATATACATTATATTATCAGCAAAAGAAATTGTATCTTTTAATCCTAATAATTTATAACATTTATTAAATATAAAAGAAATTTTACTTTTATTAATATTTTGATTAACTAAATCAAAACTTAATCCTTTAGGAAAAATATCTCATAAAATTAATCTACCTATAGTAGTATTAACAATTCTTTTCTTTTTTATAAAAACTTTATCTTTTTTTGAAAATTCTAAAATTCTAGCTTTAACAATAGTATGAAGAGTAATTAAATCATTATAATATAATAATTTAGCTTCTTCGATACTAGATATAAACATATTTTCACCTAAAGATCCATTTTTTTTTCTAGTCATATAATATAATCCTAAAACTACATCTTGAGATGGAACAATAATAGGTTCTCCATTAGCTGGAGATAAAATATTATTAGTAGACATCATCAAAATACGAGCTTCAAGTTGAGATTCTAATGTAAGAGGAATATGAACAGCCATTTGATCTCCATCAAAATCAGCATTATAAGCAGAACATACTAATGGATGTAATTGTATAGATTTATCATCTATTAAAATAGGTTCAAAAGCTTGTATACCTAATCTATGTAAAGTAGGAGCTCTATTTAATAAAATAGGATGTTGTTTAACAATATCTTCTAAAATATCTCAAACAATATGATCTTCATTATCTACAATTTTTTTAGCAGATTTTATAGTATTAACTATACCATTACTTTGTAATTTACTATAAATAAATGGTTTAAATAATTCTAAAGCCATTTTTTTAGGTAAACCACATTGATTTAATTTTAAATAAGGACCAACTGTAATTACAGATCTACCAGAATAATCAACTCTTTTACCTAATAAATTTTGTCTAAATCTACCTTGTTTACCTTTTATCATATCAGCTAATGATTTTAAAGGCCTTTTATTAGAACCCAAAATTGAAAATCCTCTTCTACCATTATCTAAAAGAGCATCAACAGCTTCTTGTAACATTCTTTTTTCATTTTTAATAATTATTTCAGGAGCAAATAAATCTAATAATCTTTTTAATCTATTATTACGATTTATAACTCTTCTATATAAATCATTTAAATCAGAAGTAGCAAATCTACCTCCATCTAAAGGTACTAAAGGTCTTAAATCAGGAGGTAAAACAGGTAAAATATCTAATATCATTCATTCAGGTTTATTATTTGAATTAATAAAATATTCTATTAATTTTAACCTTTTAATTAATTTTTTTTTTTTTATAACTGAAATATCTTTTTTCAATTTATAAGATAAATTTTTATATTCTTTATTTAAATCTATATTTTTTAATAAATATTTTATAGCTTCTGCTCCCATTTTTGCAATAAAATTATTACCAAAATTATTTAAACAATTTAAATATTCTTTTTCATTTAAAATTTGATATAACTTTAAATTTTTATTATTTGATTTAATTACTATATATGATTCAAAATATAAAATTTTTTCAATATTTTTTAAAGAAATATCAAGTAATAAACTTATTCTAGAAGGTAAAGATTTCAAAAATCATATATGAGCTACTGGAGTAGCTAATTTTATATGACCCATTCTTTCACGTCTAACTTTAGATTTAGTTACTTTTACACCACATTTTTCACATATTATTCCTTTATATTTTAATCTTTTATATTTACCACATAAACATTCATAATCTTTAATTGGTCCAAATATACGAGAACAAAATAAACCATCTCTTTCAGGTTTAAAAGTACGATAATTAATAGTTTCAGGTTTTTTAACTTCACCATATGATCAAGATTTTATAAGTTCAGGAGAAGCTAATGAAATTTTTATAGAATCAAATTCTTTTTTATTAAACTTAATTTTTGAGAAAATATTCACAAATAAATATTCCTAAATAAAATTTATAATAAATATTAATAATTACTTTTTAATTCAATATTAATTCCTAATGAACATATTTCCTTTATTAAAACATTAAAAGATTCTGGCATATCAGGTTCCATTTGATAATTACCTTTAATTATATTTTTATATATTCTAGTTCTACCATAAACATCATCAGATTTAACAGTTAACATTTCTTGTAAAGTATAAGCTGCACCATAAGCTTCTAAAGCTCATACTTCCATTTCACCAAATCTTTGACCACCAAATTGAGATTTTCCACCTAAAGGTTGTTGAGTTATTAAACTATAAGAACCAGTAGATCTAGCATGTATTTTATCCTCAACTAAATGATTTAATTTCATTATATACATATAACCAACAGTAACTGGTCTTTCAAATTTCTTACCTGTTAAACCATCATATAAATATATTTGACCAGATGTAGGTAATTTAGCAATTTTTAATAATTCTTTAATTTCATATTCTTTTATACCATCAAATACAGGAGTAGATACTGAAATTCCATTAATTAAACTTTTAGCTAAAAAAATAAATTTATCATCATTTAATAAATCAAAATTTATTTCATTATTACTATTTAATAAAAATATTTTTTTTATATAAGATTTAATTTTATTAATATCATAATTATTATTTAACATATCATTAATATTACTACCAATAGTTTTTAATGCCATACCTAAATGAGTTTCTAAAACTTGACCTACATTCATTCTAGAAGGAATACTTAAAGGATTTAATATAACATCAATAGGTATACCATTTTCATCATATGGCATATCTTCTATAGGACATATTTTAGATACAACTCCTTTATTTCCATGTCTACCAGACATTTTATCACCTACTTGTAATTGACGTCTTATAGCTATATAAACTTTTACTATTTTTAATATTCCTGGAGTTAATTCATTAAATTTAATAATTTTATTAATATATTGATCTAATTTTTTATTTAAAATATTCTCTAATTTTTTATAAGAATCAATTAACTTAAATATTTTTTTTTTTATATCTAAATCTTTTATATTTAAATTATATATATCATTAATATTAATATTTATATTATAAACAATATTAAAATTATATAAAATATTATTTATATACTTAATTAAACTTTTTTTAAAATATAATAATTCTATATTTATTTTATTTTTTATACTATCTAATTTTAACTTTTCTATATTTAATGATCTTTTATCTTTTGATATTCCTTCTCTAGAAAATATTTGAACATCTATAATTTTACCAGCACATCCATTAGGAACTCTTAAAGAAGAATCCTTAACTTCAGAAGCTTTTTCTCCAAATATAGCACGTAATAATTTTTCTTCAGGACTTAATTGAGTTTCTCCTTTAGGAGTTATTTTACCTACTAAAATATCTCCAACTGAAACTTCAGAACCAATATTTATAATTCCACTTTCATCTAATTTAGATAATGAATAATCATTAATATTAGGAATATCAGAAGTAATTTCTTCCATTCCTAATTTAGTATCTCTACATATACAAGATAATTCTTGAATATGTAATGTAGTAAAAATATCTTTATGTATAATATTTTCAGAAATTAATATAGAATCTTCAAAATTATAACCATATCAAGACATAAAAGCTACCCTAACATTTTGACCTAAAGATAATTCACCCAAATGAGTTGAAAAACCATCAGCTAAAATATCTCCTTTTTTAATTTTATCACCTAAATTAACACATGGTCTTTGATTAATACAAGTATTTTGATTAGAACGTAAATATTTAAATAAATCATATATATATATATTATCTAATAGATAATCAATATTATTTTTATTTTCTACTATTATTTTAGAAGAATCAACATATTTAACAAAACCATCACTTTTAGATATAACACAAACACCAGAATCATTAGCTACTATACGTTCCATACCTGTACCAACTAAAGGTCTATCTGATATTAAACAAGGTACAGCTTGACGTTGCATATTAGCTCCCATTAAAGCTCTATTAGCATCATCATGTTCTAAAAAAGGAATTAATGAAGTACCTACAGAAACAATTTGTTGAGGAGAAGCATCTATATAATCTATTTTATTACTATAAAATAAACTAAATTCACCTTTATATCTACATAATATATAACTATCTTTAATTTTATTAAATTTATCTATAATTGTATTAGCTGGAGCTATAACATTATTATTTTCTTTAATTGCAGATAAATAATCTATTTTATTCGTTAAAAAACCATTTTTAATTTTTCTATATGGAGTTTCTATAAATCCATATTTATTAATTTTTGCATAAATAGATAAAGAATTAATTAAACCAATATTAGGACCTTCTGGAGTTTCTATAGGACAAACTCTACCATAATGAGTGGAATGAATATCTCTAACTTCAAATCCTGCTCTTTCTCTTGTTAATCCTCCAGGACCTAAAGCAGATATTCTACGTTTATGAGTAATTTCAGATAAAGGATTATTTTGATCCATAAATTGAGATAATTGACTAGAACAAAAAAAATCTCTAATTATTAAAGATAAAATTTTAGCATTAATTATATCTTTTGGAAAAATATTTATAAAATTATCAACAGAAAAACGATCTTTAATAATTTTTTCAATTCTTAATAATCCAATACGAAATTGATTTTCAATCATTTCACCAACACAACGAACTCTTCTATTACTTAAACTATCTATATCATCAATTTTTTTTATACCATTTTTAATATCTATTAATTTTTTAATTACACTAATTATATCTTTAGAAGTTAAAACCATAATATTATTTTTATTATTTAAACCTAAAGATATATTTAATTTCATTCTTCCTACAGAAGATAAATTATATTTATTTAAAGAAAAAAATAAATTATTAAATACTTTTTTACAAGACTCTTTACTAGGAGGTTCACCAGGTCTAATAACACGATAAATTTCTATTAAAGCAGATTTTTTATCATAAGAATTATCAATTAATAAAGTATTTAAAATATAAGAATTATATATTACACTTTCATTAGAAAGTATTTTTATACTATTACAATTACTATTAATTAAATTATTTAAAATATCATTATCTATTTTAATATTTGAATTTAATACATATTTTTTATTATCTAAAATAAATTTATATTTTTTTGCTAAAATTTTACCTATTAAATATTTATTAGGTATCAAAATATAATTAATTTTATCTAATTGCATCTTTTTAATACATTTACTATTAATTTTTTTACCTTTACTTAAATATTTAATATTATTAAAAATAATATCAAAATTTAATATTTTATTTTTTCATTTAATAGGTATAAAATTCATAAATATTTTATCATTTATAAATTTTATTTTAATAAAATCAAAAAATAAATTTAATATTTTAGAATTTGAATATCCTAAAGATTTTAATATAATTGTAGCAGGTAATTTACGTTTTCTATCTATACGCATATATAAAATATCTTTTGAATCAAACTCAAAATCTAATCATGAACCTCTATATGGTATAATTCTAGCATTATATAATATTTTACCAGAAGTATTAAATTTACTTCTATCACTATTAAAAAAAACTCCAGGACTACGATGTAATTGAGATACTACAACTCTTTCAGTTCCATTAACAACAAAAGTACCTCTATTTGTCATTAAAGGTATATCTCCAAAATAAATATATTGTTTTTTTTTATATAATAATTTATTTTTATTTTTATTATATATATATAAAGCTAATTTAACTTTTAATTTTATAAAATAAGTTAATCCTCTAATTAAACATTCTTTATCATTAAATAATGGTTTTTTAATTTTATAATTTAAATAAACTAATTTTATATTATTATTATAATTATATATTGGAAATATAGAATTAAAACATAAATCTAAACCAGAAAATTTATTTTTTTTTCTATATAAAAAATTATCATAAGAATCTATCTGAATAGAAAGTAAATAAGGTACATCTAAAATTTTAGGAATTTTACTAAAATTTTTACGTAAACATTTTATTTTATTATTTGAATAAATCATATAAATTTACCTATGTAATTTATTTTACAATAACTTTAGCACCAACTTCTTCTAAAGATTTTTTTAGTAAATTTAAATCATTTTCATTCATTTTTTTTTTTATTAAAATAGGACATGATTCAACTAAATCTTTTGCTTCTTTTAAACCTAAATTTAAAAAATTACGTATTATTTTTATAACTGCAATTTTATTATTACCTATAGAATCTAAAAATAAATCAAATTCTTTTTTTTTAATTTCTTTTATTTCATTTTTACTATTATCATCATTATTTAATTGATAATCTTTAGAATTTATACCAAACTTTTTTTCTATAGCATTAATTAATTCAATAATTTCAACTAATGTCATAGATGATATTTTATTTAAAATTTCTTCATTACTTATTTTCATATATATATATTACCTTAAAATATTAAATTTTATTATTTTTAACAATTAATAAAACATTTAAAAATTTAATTATAGAAATATTTTTTATATAAAAAATTAAATATCTTAATGATTTTTTAATATTATTCAATAATGAAATTTTTTTATGAATATTATAACTTACTAATTTTTTATTAATACAAATAGCATTTAATTTAATTTTATATTTATATTTATATAAAAATTTTTCATAAATAAAAGAAGGATAACTATAAGATTTTAATGAATAAAATATTAATGTAGAACCAATAATTTTATTCTTTAAAAAACTTAATTTTAATTTATCTAAAACAATTTTAAACAATTTATTATATATAATAGAAATAAAAAATTTATTTTTATTACTATTTTTACGTAAAAAAACTAAATCATTACATTTTAATTTATTAAAACTTATTATTAAAATAGAATAACATTTATTTATTCTACTTTTCATATTTAAAATATATTTTTTTTTATTTTTTAAATTTAATGACATCAATATTCCTATAAATATTATTTAATTTAAATTAATTATATAATTTTTTCCCATAGTACTAGATATATTTATTTTTTTTATAAAAGAATTATTTTTTAATTTATTAAATTTATTTAATAAAATAGAATCTATTAAACAAGAAAAATTATTTAATAATTCTTTATTAGGAAAATTTATTTTTCCTATACTTATATGAATAATTCCATATTTATCACTTTTATATATAATTTTACCTTTAATATAATCAGATATTGTATCTTTTAAATTATCAGTAATAGTACCTAAATTTATATTAGGCATTAATCCTTTAGGACCTAATATATAACCTAATTTACTAACAATATTAACATAATCAGAAGTACAAATTACTAAATCATATTTAATATTATTATTTTTAATTTTATTAAATAAATCATTATTACCAACAAAATATGCACCAGAATTATAAGCAATATCAAAATTAGATTTATTAGTAAATACAACTATATTTTTATAAATATTTTTTTTATAAGGAAATAATACACTTCCATATATAATATTATTTAAATTTTTACTATTTTTTAAAGATAAATTTATACTAACATCTATTGATTCATTAAATTTTTTTTTAGAATTTTCCTTTATTAAATTAAATATTTTAAAAATTTTTTCATTTGAATTATATTTTTTCATATATTTTATAATTATTATTATTATTTATTTCTTAATTTTAACTCCCATTGAAATAGCAGTACCAATAATAGATTTACAAACAGATTTTAAATTACAACTATTTGAATCAAAACATTTTATTTTAGCAATATCTAAAATAAAAGATTTTTTAATATATCCTATAAAATCATGACCAGGTTTTTTAGAACCAAAATTTATAGAAATATACTTTTTAATTAAATAAGATACTGGAGGACTTTTAGTAATAAAAGTAAAACTACGATCAGAATATATTTTAATTATTACTGGTATAGGAATACCTTTTTCCAAATTAGAAGTTTTTTCATTAAATAATTTACAAAATTGCATAATATTTATTCCTTTTTGACCTAATATAGGTCCAACAGGTGGACTAGGATTAGCCATTCCAGATAAAACTTGTAATTTTACATAAACAATTTTTTTTTTAGACATTTTTTTATAAATAATATATATTAATAATTATTTTTTTCTACCTGAGAAAAATCTAATTCTACAGGAGTAGATCTACCAAATATTAAAACAGAAACTTTTAAACGATTTTTATCATAATCAATTTTTTCAACTGTACCACTAAAATCACAAAAAGGACCACTATTAACTCTTACTAATTCACCATATTCAAATAATATTTTTGGTCTAGGTTTACCACTTATTTTATTTAAATTATCCTTTATTATTTTAATCTCTTTTTCACTAACAGGAAAAGGATTACCTAAATTACCTCCAATAAAACCAACTATTTTAGGCATATTACGAATTAAATATCAATTTTTATTATTCATAATCATATTAATTAGAAAATAACCAGGAAAAAATTTTTTTTTACTTTTTTTTTTAATACCATTTTTAATTTCAATAATTTCTTCAGTAGGAATTAAAATCTCTCCAAAATCATTTTCTAATTTATATAATTTTATATAATCTTTTAAAGATTTTATAACTTTATCTTCAAAATTAGAAAAAACCTGTATAACATATCATAATTTTTTTTTAATTTTCATAATCTAAAAACCTAAATTATTAATAAAAAAAAATATATATAATATAAATTTATCAATTAATCAAATAATAATTGATATAATTAAACTAAAAATAAAAACTATAAATATATTTTTAATTATTTCATTATAAGAAGGTCAAATAATTTTTAAAATTTCCAATTTTGTTTTCTTTAAAAAAAAAATTATTTTTTTAATAAAAAAATAATTTTTAAATAAATAAAAAAATAAAAAAGAAAAAAAAAAATTCAAAATAAAATTATATTTATATAAAAAAAAATAATATATAAATAATAAAGTAAAAGAATATAAATTTATTTTATTAAAATAAGTATTCATTAATATATACATAAATTAAAATTGTTAATAACAACAAAAATTTATTTAAAATATTTATTTATAAAAATATTTATTAAAAAAAATAATTTTAATTTCTAATTCTAATAAAATATTAAATTTACTAAATATTTTATTTTTAATAAAATTAATTAATATTAATATATCTTTAGATAAAGCATTACCAATATTAACAATAATTAAAGGCTGTTTTTCATATATTTTAGCTCTACCAATAGTATAACCTTTTAAACCACACTTATCAATTAATAAAGCAGCAGGTATTTTAACATATTTATCAAAAAAATTAAATTTAAAATTACTAAAAAAATTATAATATTTATTTCTTAATTTAAAAAATTTTTTAATACTAATAACTGGATTTTTAAAAATACTACCAATATTACCTAATATTTTAGGATTTGGAATTTTTTTATTTCTTAAATTAAGAATAACATTATATATATAATAAGGTTTAATATTAAAATTAAATGAATTAAAATAATATAATAAATCTTTATACACTAAACAAGGTTTTCATTTTTTTTTAATTTTTAATATAACATTTATTATAATATAACGTTTATAAAAAAAATTTTTAAATATACTATATCTATAAGAAAAATTACATTGATAACAATTAATATAAAATATTAAACCAGTATATATATCCAAAATTTTTACATAAAAAACAAAATTTTTTATTTCACAACCATAAGCACCTACATTATTAATTATAGCAGAACCCATAGTTCCAGGTATACCTGATAAATTTTCTAAACCAAAAATTTCATTATTTAATGAAAAATTTATTACATCAATTAATAATTCTCCAGAATTTATACTTAAAAATCAAAAATCTAAATTTTGAAAAATTTTAATACCTTTAATTTTATTTATAATAACAGTACCATAAAAATCTTCCATTAATAAAATATTACTACCTTCACCTAATATAATTGTAATTATATTATTTTTATAATTTCATAATAATATTTTTTTAAGTTCATAAATAGTTTTAATTATATAAATATTATTAGCATAAACATTAATACCAAAAGTATTAAATTTTTTTAAAGAATTTAAACTATTCATATTTTTAAAATTAATTAAATAAAATTAATTTTTTTTTTTCAAATTTTATAAAAAAAATATTTTTCATACATTAACATAATTTTATAATCATAATATTTATTATGATCAAAATTTAATAAATGTAATAAACCATGTATTAAAAGATAAGAAAAATAAAAAAAATAATTTATATTTTTATATTTAGTTATCTTATATATTTCAGAAGGACATAAAATAATATCTCCTAATAAATTATTTTCAATATTTCAATAATAAGAAAAAGATAAAATATCAGTAACATAATTTTTATATTTATATTTTTTATTTAAAAAAATCATATCTTTAGAATTTAATATAACTATACATATAAATTTTTTAATTTTAAAAAATATATAAATTTCTTTTAAAATTTTAATAAAAAATTTTTTTTTAGGTATTAAATTATAATTTTTATAAAAATAAATTATATTAAAATTTAAATTATTAATCATATATCATATTATTCATCTATTAAATTTTCATAATTATTATATATTTTAATAATATTATCTACAATATTAAAACATATTATATCATTATTATTAAAATAAATTATACTTATATTATTTAATAATTTATAAATTTTTATAATATTTTCAAAAAAAAATAATATTTTTAAATAAATTTATTTAAAATAAATTATTATTTATAAATATTTTAAAATTAAAATTTAAGCAATTTAAAAATATTCTTATTTAAAAAATAATAATATTTTAAATTTATTTAAAATTATAAAAATTATTAAAAATTATACCTCTTATATAAATTAAAAAAATAACTTATATAATATTATTAAATAAATATTTTTATAAAAATTAAATTCTAAAATTTTAAATAAAATATCATATATAAATAATAAATAAAAATCTATTTTTTATTAAAATTTTTAAATAAATAATTTAATTTTTTCATTAATTTTAATTAAAAAAATCTAATTAAAATAATTTTATTTATTTTTTCTTTTAAAAATAATTAAAATATTAATCCATATAATGAATTTTTATTATTATTCATTATTTTAATACTTAAAATTTTGCCTATTAAATTATATCTATTACTTTTAAAATAAACAATTTTATTGTTAAAACAACGACCATAATAATAATTATTATTTTTTGTATAACCTTCTACTAAAACTTTTTGAATACTTTTAAGCATTTTTTTACTTCAATAAATAGAATTTTTATTTAATAAATATTGAATTTTATATAATCTATTTTTTTTTATTAATATAGAAATATTATCTTTTACATTATATGATTTAGTTCCTTCTCTAGGAGAATATATAAAAACATAACTATTATCAAATTTAATTTCTTTAATTAAATCTAAAGTTAATTTAAAATCATAATTATTTTCAGAAGGAAAACCAACTATAAAATCAGATCCAAATAACATATTTGGTCTTATATCTAACAATTTATATATAATATTTTTATAATATTCTATAGAATAATTTCTTCTCATAATATTTAAAATTCTATTAGAACCACTTTGTACAGGTAAATGTAAATAATCAACTATTTTAGGAATATTTTTATAACATAAAATAACATCTTTTGTAAAATCTATTGGATGACTACTAGTAAATTTAATTCTTTTAATTTTATCTATTTCAGAAATTAAATTTAATAAATATGAAAAATTACATTTTTTACCATTTTTAAAATAACTAAAATAAGAATTAACATTTTGACCTAATAAATTAACTTCACATATACCTTTAGAAACTAAATAATATATTTCAGAAATTATTTCTTCAGGAGAACGACTTATTTGTCTTCCTCTAGTATAAGGAACAACACAATAAGAACAAAACTTATTACATCCTTCCATAATAGTAACAAAAGTATTAGATATAAAATTAATATCTTTATTAAAAAAATTAATATTTTTATTAATATTTTTAGAAAATTTTACATCAACTATTTTTTTTTTATATTTATAAAAATTTTTCAATAAAAATGGAATATTTTTAATATTATGTGTACCACAAATAATATCAATAATATTAGATTTTATAAACAATTTTT
Organism: Candidatus Stammera capleta; assembly: GCA_036689225.1. Lineage (GTDB taxonomy): Bacteria > Pseudomonadota > Gammaproteobacteria > Enterobacterales > Enterobacteriaceae > Stammera > Stammera capleta_AH. Next base: position 228,990 of record CP144768.1, read on the forward strand.
CTTTATCTTTAGAAGCTATACAACCACATACAATAATAATTAAATCATTATTTTTTTTTTTTTCTTTTTTAATTTCATTTAAATAAGAAAATAACTTATTTTCTGCTTTTTTTCTTACAGAACAAGTATTTAAAATTACTATATCAGAATTTAATCAAGAATTAATCAAAAAATATTTTTTTGACGAATTAAATAAATATGAAATAATTTTATTAGAATCATATTTATTAATTTGACATCCTCATGTTTTTATATATACTTTTTTATACATAACAAAAAAAATTATATTAACTAATAAAATAAAATAAAATAGCTACGACAGGAATTGAACCTGTGATCTCAGCGTTATGAATGCTGTGCTCTAACCAACTAAGCTACGTAGCCATTAAATATTTTAAGGGATACCAGGATTTGAACCTGGGTTCTCGGGATCAAAACCCGATGCCTTACCACTTGGCTATATCCCAATATTATTACGGAAGACGAGATTTGAACTCGTATACAATTAAGTACTAGACTCTAATTCTAGTGCGTCTACCAATTTCGCCACTTCCGCTATATAAAATTAAATAATAACATAAATATATTATATAATATATCATGGAAATTAAATTATTTTCACATTTATTTAAATATTGTTTAAATTTATTTAAAAAAAGTAATATATATTATGGTCATAATACCTATAATTATATATCAGAAACTATACATTTACTATATTCAATATTAAATATAAATATTAATACAAAATATAAAAAAATAAAAAATTTATATATAAATAAAAAAAATAAAAATAAAATAATAAATTTAGCAAAATTAAGAATTAAAAAAAAAATACCTATTGCATATTTAACTAAAAATACATGATTTTGTAAAAGAAAAATATATATAAATAAAAATGTTTTAATACCAAGATCACCAATATCTGAAATAATAAATAAAAAATTTAAAAATATAAAAAAAAAACCAAAATATATTTTAGATTTATGTACAGGAAGTGGATGTATAGCTATAGCTTGTTCATATTTATATCCAAAATCATATATAGATGCTTCAGATATATCTATATCTGCATTAAAAATAACAAAAAAAAATATTAAATTACATAAAAAAAATAATAAAATAAAAATAATAAAATCTGATTTATATAAAAATATAAAAAATAAAAAATATGATTTAATAATATCAAATCCTCCTTATTTAAGTAAAAGAGAAATAAAATATTTACCTAAAGAATATTTCTATGAACCTAAAATAGCATTAATAACTAAAAATAATGGATTATATATAATTCAAAAAATAATTAAAAAATCATATAAATTTTTAAAAAAAAATGGTTATTTAATATGTGAAGTAGGAAATAAAAAAAAAATAATATTAAAAAAAAATAAAAAAATTAAATTTAATTGATTTAATTTAAAAAATAAAAATAATAATATATTTTATATAAAAAAAAATAAATTAAAGATTAAATAAATTAATAAAATTATTATAACAATTTTTTAATAAAATATTAAAACTTATTTTTTTTAATTTTGAAATTTTTTTAATTATAAAAATAATTTTACTAGGATCATTTTTTTTATTTCTATAAGGTACCGGGCTTAAAAAAGGAGAATCAGTTTCAAATAATAATCTATCTAAAGGAATATATTTTACAATATTTTGTAATAAAATATTATTATTAAATGTTACTAAACCAGATAAAGAAATATATAAACCTAAATCTAAAAATTTATGTAAAATCCTTTTTTCATGATAATTAAAACAATGTAAAACTGCACCAAAATTATTAATATTAAATCTTTTAATTATATTTAATGTATCTAAATATGATAATCTAGAATGAATAATACAAGGCATTTTATATTTATTTGATAAATATAATTGTTTTAAAAATATTTTTATTTGTTTTTTTTTATTTAAATTATTAATATTTTTATAATCTAAACCACATTCTCCTATAGCTATAACATTTTTAAAAAATATTATTTTTTTAAATAAAGAAAAATCACCTTTTTCTATATATTTTATATATAATGGATGAATACCACATGATAATTTAATTATATTCTGATTTATATACGATATCATTGAAAATATAATAAAAAAATTTTTAATACTTGTAGAAATAGATAACAAATATTTAATCTTTTTTTTTTTTAAAAAAGATATAAAATAATTTATATTATTAGATAAAATTTTATAATCAAGTTTATCTATATGACAATGAGAATCAAATAAAAACATATTAATTACCAAAATTAAATTTTATTAATAAAAAATTTACTAAATCATATAATAAAATATTTTTATTTATATTATTAATATATTTAATATTATTTAAACAAATAATAATTTTATTTAAAATTAAATAAATATTATATATATTTATATTTTTTATTTTATATTTAAATATAAAATATAAATCTAAATTATATAAATATTTTTTAATTTTATATTTATATTTTATATAATCCATAAAAAAAGTAATTAATATATATAAATTAATTTCTAAATTATTATTATTTAACATATTTACTATATTATGTATACTTAAATTATTTAAATTTAATATTAACTTAATTATATTTTTTTTAATAATATTTTTTTTTTTAATTCATATTAATGTATCTGTAATAGAATTATTACTTAATCTTATTGAAGATAAGAGTATATTTTTATTATATTTTTTTTTATAATTATTTAAAAAATTAAAAATATTTTTTTCTTTAGGAAAATTAACTTTAAAAATAAATGATCTACTTAATATAGTATTTGGAATAATAATATTATCTAAACAACTAAATATAAAAATAAATTTATTATCATTATTTTCTAATATTTTTAATAAAAAATTATTTACATAATTATTTTTAAATTTAAAATTAGAAAAATAAATTATTTTAATTTTATTTATATTTAAATTACTTAATAAATTTTTATATATTTTTTTTATAGAATCTATATTAACATCATTATTTATATAATAATAATTATAATAATTATTTTTTTTTAATAAAATACAATTTAAACACTTATTACATTTTATATATTTTTTTTTATTAATACAAAAAAATCATTTTACTAAACTAAATATTAAAAAATCAATATTTAAATTACAAGAATATTTTATTATAAAATTAGAAATTCTAAATCTTTTTTTATTAAATATATCTATAAGTTTAATATAATAATTTTTAAATCAAGAATAAATAAAATTATTTATTTTCTTTTTCATTTTTAAAATATATTTTATAAATAACAATTAAAATAATTAAATATATATTATAATATATATATTAAAAAAATTAAAATAAGGTATATAAAATGTTAGTTACATTAAAAGCTCCAAATTTTAAAGTAAAAGGTTTAGATATAAATAATAAAATTATAAATTTTAATTTATATAAAAATATAAAAAAAAAAAATATAATATTATTTTTTTGACCTTTAGATTTTACTTATATATGTCCATCTGAAATAATATCATTAAATAATAGATATAATAAATTTAAAGAAAAAAATACAAAAATAATTGGAATATCTATAGATTCTATATATACACATATAGCATGAAAAAATACTTCAATTAATAAAGGAGGAATAAGTAAAATAAAATTTATAATATTATCAGATATCAAAAGAAAAATACAAAAAAAATATAAAATAAATAATAAAAAATTTGCTAATTCATTAAGAACAACTTTTATATTAGATACTAATAAAATAATAAGATATGAATCAACAAATGATTTACAAATAGGAAGAAATATAGATGAATTATTAAGAATAATAGATGCAATAAATTTTAATCAAAAAACTAAAATGATTTGTCCTGCTCAATGAAACAATAAAAAAGAAGGAATAAAAGAAACATATGAAAGTACTTGTAATTTTTTAAAAAAAAATTATAAAAAATTATAATAATAATATCTATTTATATTATTTTAATAATATTTTAAAAAAATATAAAAAAAATATTTAAAATAATTATTTTAATTTATTTTCATGATAAATTACATGTTTTTTAAATATTGGATCATATTTTTTTAAAATTATTTTTTTCTTAGTATTATTAATATTTTTTGTTGAAGTATAAAAATGTCCACTTCCAGAAGAAGATAATAATTTTATTTTAATTCTTTTATTTTTAGCCATTTTTTTTAATACCTTTATAATTTTTATTATTATTTAAAATACTTTCAATACCAACTTTATTTATAATTTTAATAGCTTTAGAACTTACTTTTAATTTAATAAATTTATTTTTACTAGATATTCAAAAACGATGATTATGTAAATTAGGTAAAAATTTTCTTTTATTTTTATTCATAGAATAAGATCTCTTATTTCCAAATAAAGGCTTTTTTTTTGTAATAAAACAAAATCTAGACATAAAATTAATCCTAAATATAAAAATTATTTATTTATTAATTCAATACAATTAGCTATAAAAATATTTTTATAATTATTATTTTTATATTTTAAATAACCATTAATAATAATAATATTATGTAAATCTAAAAAAAAATAATATTTATTATATATCTCTTTAAAAATAAATACATCTATATTAGATGTATTATCATCTAAATTTAATATACAAATACGATCATTATTATTTTTTACTGATATAAATTTTATATTAATAATTAAACCATATATATTAATTAAATTATTTATTTTAATATTAAATAAATCTTTTATAAAAAAAAAATTTAATTTATTTTTAATAATATTAATATAACTATTTATAGGATGATCAGTTAAATAAAAACCCAATGATTCTTTTTCTTTATGTAAAATATTTTCTTTATTTAAAGAAGGAATAGAATTTTTAATTTTTTTAAAAATAAATTTATCTATAATATCTTTATTTTTAAATAAAGATAATTGTATAAAATTTAAATTATTAATATTATTTTTTTTAATAAATAATAATATTTCTTTAATATTATCAAATAATATTGATCTATTAATATTAAAAATATCTAAAGATCCAGAAAAAATTAATTTTTCTAAAACTAATTTAGTAATTTTTTTATTATATATTAACTTACAAAAATTAATATAATCTTTAAATAAACCATATTTATTTCGAATATTAACAATATGTTCTATAGAATTTTTACCTATTCCTTTTATAGCACCTAATCCATATACTATTTCTTTTTTATTATTAACATAAAAATAATAAGAACTTAAATTTATATTAGGAAAAATTATTTTAATACCTAATTGTTTAGATTCATTAATAATTAAAATTATTTTTTTAATATTATCTATATCAGAATTCATAATTGAAACTAAAAATTCAGAAGTAAAATTAGATTTTAATCATAAAGTTTGATATGCTAATAAAGCATAAGATACTGAATGAGATTTATTAAAACCATAACTAGCAAAATTTTCCATTAATGAAAATATTTTTAAAGAAAAATTTCCATCTATTCCTAAAGAAATAGATCCATTACGAAACATTTCTTTATGAATTTTCATTTTATTATAATCTTTTTTAGCCATAGCAATTCTTAAATCATCAGCTTTTCCTAAACTATAATTTGCTAAAACTTGTGCTATTTTCATTACTTGTTCTTGATATAAAATTATACCATAAGTATATTTTAATATAGGAATTAATAATTTATGTTGTCATTTTTTATCAGGATAATATATAAATTCATTTCCATTTTTACGATTAATAAAATTATCAACCATTCCAGATTGTAATGGACCAGGCCTAAATAATGCTAATAAAGATACTATATCATTAAAATTATTTGGTTTTAATTTTTTTATTAATTTTCTCATTCCATTAGATTCTAACTGAAAAACTCCTATAGTTTTAGCTTTTCTTAATAAAGAAAAACTTAATTTATTATTTAATGATATTTTATTAATATCAAAATTACTATTAAAATATTTTTTTTTATTTATTATATTAATTGTATTATTAATTACTGTTAAAGTTCTTAATCCTAATAAATCAAATTTTACTAAACCAATATATTTTATATCATCTTTATCAAATTGAGTAAATAATTTTTTAGTATCTTGATCGAAATATGTAGCACAATAATTAACTATAGATTTAGTAGATATAACTATACCTCCAGCATGTTTACTTATACCTTTAATAATACCTTCTAATTTAGAAGAAATATCAATTAAATATTTAACATCTTTATTAAAATTATATAAAAAACTTAATTTTTTTTCTAATAAAAAAGCTTTTTTAAAAGTAATATTAATATCTAAAGGTATTAATTTAGCTAAATAATCAACAAATCTATATGAATATCCTAATACTCTACCAACATCTCTTAATACAGATTTAACAGTCATAGTATTAAAAGTTACAATTTGAGCTACAGAATTACTTCCATATATATTTTCTAAATGTAAAAAAACTTCATCACGTCTTTTCATACAAAAATCAATATCAAAATCAGGCATAGATATTCTTTCAAGATTTAAAAATCTTTCAAAAATTAAATCAAATTTTATAGGATCAATATCAGTTATAAATAATAAATAAGCAACCAAAGATCCAGAACCTGAACCTCTACCTGGACCCACATAAATATTATTTTTTTTAGATCATCTAATAAATTCCATAACAATTAAAAAATAATTAGAAATATTTAATTTAAAAATTATTTTTAATTCTTTATTTATACGTAATAAATATTTATTTTTTAAATTAATATTATTATTAAAATTTAATCTTTTTTTAAAACCTAATAAAACTACTTTTCTTAAATAAACATTAGAATAATAATTATTTTTATTACGAAAATTAGGTAATATTATTTTTTTTTTTTTCTTAATTAAAAAATTACAAATATAAGAAATTTTTATAGTATTATATAAAGCATTAGGAAAATCATAAAATAAATCACATATTTCATTAATAGATTTAAAATAATATTGATTTGTATAATCTATTAAATTAGAAACTTTATCTAAAGTACATCCATAATATATAGAAGAACGAATTTTATGTATATAAAAATCATTTTTATTAAAAAATAATATTTTATTGGTAACAACTATAGAAACATTATTTTTTTTAGAACATAATAATGTATCTTTTAAATAAATATCTTGTTTTTTATGTCCTAAACGAAATATTTGTAAATATAAATTTTCCCCAAAATATTTTTTAAATAAAGAAATATGTTTATTAACTTTAATAATATTATAAAAAAAAAATTTATTATTATTATAAGAATAATAATTTATAGAATATAATAAAATTAATCCACAAGAAAATTTACATAATAATTCACTATTAATATATAAAAAATTTAATTTATAATAATTTTTATAAGCAATAGAAATTAATTTTATTAAATTTAAATATCCTAATTTATTAATAATCAATAAAGTAGAAAAATTAATACTATTTATATCTTTATAATATATAGCAATATCAGCTCCAAATATTGGTTTTATACCATAAAATAAAGATTTTTTATAAAATTTTATAATACCAGATAAACTAAAATAATCTGTTAAAGCAATAGAAGGAATATTTAATTCATAAGATTTTTTTAATATATCATCTATTTTACATATACTATCTTTTATAGAATAATCACTATGTACATTAAGATGTATAAATTTAGGATCCATCATAATAATATATACTAGTTAATTTTTTTAATTATATAATTAGTAATATCTAAAATATTATAACTATGATAAATAATAAAATTAGAATCAATAATTAAATCATAATTATATTTTTTAATAAAAATATTTATTATATTTTTAATTTTAAATAATATTTTATTATATATATTAATATTTTTTTTATTTAATCATAACTGCAATTTTTTAAATTTATTAAATATAATTTTTTTTTTAAAATTAATTTTATTATTTAAAAAAAATAATTTTTTTTTATTTAATAAATTTTTTTTTTTATTAATTTTTTTTTCTTGATTTAATAAATTATTTATTTTAATATTTAATTTAAAATATTTTTTATTAATTTTAATATTTAAATACTTAACAAATCTTTTATATTTAATAGAATTTTTTATTATATTATTAAAATTTATAATAACAATTTTAGGATAAGAAAAAACATAATTACTAAAAAATAAAAAACTAAAAAAAAATAATTTAAAATATTTCTTCATATATATTAATTATATATTATTACCAATACTAAATTGAAAATAATTTATTTCATTATTATTATTATATTTTATAGGTATACCAAATGATAAATTCAACATTCCTATAGGAGTTATAACATTAAATGAAGTTCCAATAGATAATCTTATCATATTTTTATAATTATAAAATATATTATTATTAAAATTTTTAAAAATATTTTTTCAATTAGTATTTAATATTAAACCTGTATCTAAAAAAAAAGAAATACGAATATATTTAGAATAATAATTATTTAAAAAATAATAATTAGGTATTATAATATTTAAATTATTTGATAAAATCAAATTCCCACCATAAAAATTATTTGAAAAACATATTTTTTTATTTTTTTTACATTTATAATTTTTAGAATTTATAAATATTTTATTAAAACCAATATTTTCATAATTAAAACCACGTAAAAAATTATTATTATTACCAGAATAAAAATATTCATAAAAAGGTATTTTTTTTTTATTTAAATTACTAACATATCCAATATTACTATACAAATAAAATATTAAATTTTTATATTTATTTAAAGGAATATAATTAGAAAAAGAAAAATATATTTTATAATAATTATTATTTAAACTAAATAAAGTATATTTATTATATATATCTATATAATAACCTGAATTAGGAAATATATTATTATCTAATTTATTTAATGATAAATTATTTATTAAAAAAAAATCATTTATATGTAAATTATTATTTAAAGAATTTAAATTATATTTTTTATTTATAGAATTAAAATATTCTAAAGAAGATAATTGTGATTTTATATTATATAAATAATTATAAGTATAATTTAAAGATAATTTATATTTTAAATAATTACTAATTAAAAAAATAATACTATTTTCTATACCATAACTAAAATTTAAATATCCATAATCATTTAAATTATCATATAAAATATTATCAAATAAAAATTTATGTTTTAAATATATATTATTATTAATTGGATAATAAAAAAAAATATTCCCAAATTTACCAAATTTATTTCTTAAATTTTTAATTAAAAAATTACTATCATTTATAAAAATATTTTTTTTAGAAAATACAAAATCATAATTTATATAACTTTTTCTACCATAACCCATATTAAAATTAAATATATTATTGTCATTTTCTATAACTTTATAAATTATATTTATTTTATTAGAACTATTTATATTAATAAATTTCTCTTTATATTTTATTAAAGAAAAAAGATTAGTATTTTTTAAATTTAAAATACCTTTTTTAATTAAAAAAATATTATATAACTCATTTTTAAAAATAGGTATTTTTTTAATTAAAAAATTAAAATTATTTTTTTTATTACCTTTAAATAAAATTTTATTAATATAATATTTTATATTAAAATTAATATTTATAAAAAAAATAATATTATTATTTTTTATTTTTTTATATTTAATTTTTATATTTAAATTAGCATAACCTTTATTTTTAAAAAAAAAATTAATATAATAAATAATTTTTTTAATTTTATTATATTCATAAAAATTATTTTTTATTAAAAATTTTTTTTTAATTAAATATAATATTTTATTAAATTTTAAAATATCACTTTTAAAAATAATATTAAATATTTTATATTTTTTACCTTCATTTAAATATATAAAAATATTTAATATATTTTTTTTATAAAATTTAATTTTAATTTTTTTTATAAAAAAATCTAAATAACCTTTATTAAAATAATAATATTTTATATTTTCTAAATCTTTAATAAAATTATTATAATAAAAATTATTATTAAATAATAAATCTAATATTATATTAGATTGTTTTATTTTCATTAAAGAAAATATTATATTTTTATTTATATTAATATTACCTAAAATATTTATTTTATTTACTTTTAAAAAATCTTCTTCTTTTATAATTAATTTTAATAAACATTTATTTTTATTTAAATTAATTTTAAAAAAATCTATTTTAATATTATATTTACCTATTTTTTTATATTTATTAATTAAATAAATTTTAAATTTTAAAATATTATAATTATTTAAAAATTTACCATAATTAATATTAAATTTATTTAAAAAATATAATATTTTATAATCATTAAATAATTTATTACCAAAAATAAATATATTATTAATAATATATTTATATTTTAATAAAAATAATATATTTTTATTTTTTAAAAAAAAAAATTTTATATTATTAAAATGACCTAATTTATATAAAAATTTTTTTATATTATATATATTATTTTTATATATATATTTATTAAATTTTTTTTTTAATTTATTCTTATAATAATAAGAATTAATATTATTATTTTTAATATTTAAAATAATATTTTTTAATTTATAAAATTTATTAGAATAAGAATTAGAATAAATTAATAACAATAAAAATAAAAAAATATACATAAAATTATATTTATAAAAAAATTTTTCCAAATTTTCTATTTCTTAAAAAGAAACTATTAATTATATTTTTAAAATCAATACATTTAAAATCAGGTCATAAAGTATTTACAAAAAAAATTTCAGAATATGCAATTTGTCATAATAAAAAATTACTTATTCTTTTTTCTCCACCTGTACGTATTAGTAAATCTACTGAAGGTAAATTACCTAAACATAAATTTTTATTTACAAAATTTTCATTTATATCTTTTATATTAATAATACTTTTATTATTTTTTTTTAATATTTTTTTTATACAATTTATAATATCTCATTTACCACTATAATTTATAGCAATATTTAATTTTAAACCAGTATTATTTTTAGTTAAATATTTTATATCTTTTATATTTTTATTTAAATTATAATAAAATTTATTTTTATTTCCTATAATATTTACACAAATATTTTTATTATGTAAAATATACATTTGATTTTTTATAGTTAAAGAAAATAATCTCATTAATTCAGATACTTCTAAAGAAGGTCTATATCAATTTTCAGTACTAAAAGCATATAAAGTTAATATTTTTAAATTAATATTAACTGAAAAATTAATAATATCATTTAAAGATTTTAAACCTTTCTTATGTCCTAAAATACGAGATAATCCTCTTTTAGTAGCTCATCTACCATTACCATCCATAATAATAGCAATATGATTTATTTTATTTAAATTATTTTTATTTAACATTAAATTATAAATTTAATATATTTTTTTTTTTATTATTAAATAAAATATCTAATTTATTTATATATAAATTAGTATTTTTTTGTAATAAAAAACAAAATTTATTTTTTTCATCTTTACTATAAGTAATATTTTTTATTAATAATTTAATTTTATTATTAAAATATTTTCTAATATTTCTTATAGAAATTTTTGATAATTCAAATTCTTTTTTTAATAATTTAATAAAAAAAAATCTTTTTTCTTCAGTTAAAGGAGGAATAAATATTAATATATCATTTTTATTTTCATTAAGATTTAAATTTAAATTTAAAGATAAAATACTTTTTTTTACAATATTTTTAATATTTTTATCAAATAAACAAATTCTAAAACAACACCTTTTTTCTATAGATATTTTAGATAATTTATTCAAAAAAATTTTTTTTCCATAATAATTAATTAATAAATTTGAAATAACATTAACATCTAAAAAATTAATATTAAATTTATTTATATTTTTTTTAAAATTTATTAAACATATTTCCATTTTTTTTTTTATATCTAATTCATTTATATACTCTAATATATTCATATTAAATATTATATCAAATAAAATTAAATATATTAATCATCTAAAAAACTACGTAACAAATCAGATCTACTAGGATGACGTAACTTACGTAAAGCCTTAGCTTCTATTTGTCTAATTCTTTCTCTAGTAACATCAAATTGTTTACCAACTTCTTCTAAAGTATGATCACTATTCATATCTATACCAAAACGCATTTTTAAAACTTTAGCTTCTCTAGGAGTAAGACTAGATAATACATTATTAGTTACAGATTTTAAACTATCAGAAGTTGCAGAATCTAAAGGTAATTCTAAAGAAGAATCTTCTATAAAATCTCTAAGATGTAAATCTTCATCTTCACCAATAGGTGTTTCCATAGAAATAGGTTCTTTAGCTATTTTTAATATTTTTCTTATTTTATCTTCAGAAATTAACATATATACAGATAATTCTTCAGGAGTAGGTTCTCTACCTATTTCTTGTAAAACTCTTCTAGAAATTCTATTTAATTTATTTATAGTCTCAATCATATGAACAGGAATTCTAATAGTACGAGCTTGATCAGCTATAGATCTAGTAATAGCTTGACGTATTCATCAAGTTGCATAAGTAGAAAATTTATAACCTCTTTTATATTCAAATTTATCTACTGCTTTCATTAAACCAATATTACCTTCTTGAATTAAATCTAAAAATTGTAAACCTCTATTAGTATATTTTTTAGCAATAGAAATTACTAATCTTAAATTTGATTCAACCATTTCTTTTTTAGCTAATTTAGTTTTAATTTGATTATATATTATATATTTATTAATTTTTTTAATTTTAAATATACTTAAATGAAAATATTTTTCTATTATATATAAATTTTTCAATTTTTTTTTTAATTTATTAATTATTTTATTAAATTTATTTGATCATATTTTATTATTATTATTTATTTTATTTAATCATATTAAATTAGTACCATAATTATTATAATAATAATAAAATATTTTTTTTGGGATTAAACAATAATTTACACATAAATCAAAAATTTTATTCTCTATATTTTTAATTAAATTAATTATATTTTTAATTTTTTTTAATAAATAATTAAATTGTTTAGGAACTAATTTAAATTGCATAAATAATTTTATTAATTTATTCAATTCAAATATTGTATAAGGATGATTAATAGTATATTTTTTAATATATTTATCTAATAATTTATATTGAATATACAAACAATTAAATTTTTTTCTAATAATATCATTATTTAAAAAATTTATACGAAAATTACTATTTTTATTTTTTTTTTTATTTAATTTATAAATATTATTTATAATTAATTTATTATTTATACTATAATCAATAAAACCAATTATTAAATCAGATAAACGTAATTTTCCTTTTTTTACTAATAAATATTGATTTAAAAAAAAATATATAGATTTAAATAATTTAGCAATATAAAATTGAGTATTATATATACCTTTTTCAATACGTTTTGCTATATTAATTTCATCATTTCTAGTTAATAAATTTATTGTACATATTTCATTCATATAAATTCCTACAAAATATTACTATTTATATTTATTTTCGATATTATATTACTAAAAAAAAATATATTTTTATTTTTCTTTTAAAAAATAAATTATTTAATATCCAATTTTTTCTATTTAATATTTTTATATAACAATTTTTATAATATATTTAAAATATTTTATAATATTATAAATTTAAATTTTTTAATTTTATTAAATTTCATACTTTTTTTTTTCTATTAAAATTTCAACCAAAAAAATATGATTTTAAATAATAATATTGAATTTTTTCGTTAATCAAAAAAATTTTTACTTTACGTAAAATATTTAAAAAAACTAATTTTTCATCATTTTTTTTTATATATATAAAATTATTACTATATAAATATTCTATATAAAATCTTATTCTATAACTTTTAAAAAAATTTATAATATTTAATATATTAATATTATTATTACATATACAAATATTAACTATTTTTAAAAACAAAGATAAAATATAAATATTTTTAAATTTAAATATTTTATCATTTATATTTACAAAATTTGATAAATAAATATATTTTAATAATATACTTATTAAACAACGAAAAATATTTTTATTTTTATTAAATATTTTATCAACTGAAAAATTTTTTAATATACTAATAATTTTATTTTGATTTAAACCAATTTTTTTAGATAATTTATGAAATAATAATAATTTAATAACAGGAGAATTAATTTTTTTAATATAAAATAAAATATAATTTATAAAAAAAAATTTATTTTTATAAAATAATTTACTTTTATTATATAATAAATTAAATAACACATCATATAAAGATTTTGCATTATTAATTTTATTATTAAAATTTAAAATACCATATTTTTTTACAAATGAATCTGGATCTTCATTAAAAGGTAAAAAAATAAAATATGATTTTCTATTTTCATTAATATTTTTTAAAAGTAAAAATAAAGTTTTTTTAATTGATAAAAAACCTGATTTATCACCATCAAAACAAAAAATTATTGAATTAGTATAATAATATAAAAAATTAATTTGTTTATAACATATAGAAGATCCTAATAATCCTACAACATAATATATACCATATTTATTCAAAGTAATAACATCAAAATAACCTTCAACAATTAATATTTTTTCTAATTTTAAATTTTTATTTCTAATAAAATTAAAACCATATAAACAATATTTTTTATTAAAAAAAAAATTTTTTTTAATATTAATATATTTATATTTATATTTTTTATATATTGTACGACCACCAAATGCTATAACATTATTATATATATCATATATAGGAAATATAATACGATTATATAAATTATCATAAATTTTATTTTTATCTTTTTTTAAAAACCCTAATTTAATTAAAAATTTTATTTCATAATTATTTAATAATTTTAAAAAAATTTTTATAATATCATAAGATGAATAACCTATAAGAAAATATTTAATTAATTTTATATTAATACCTCTATTAAATAAAAATTCTTTTATATAATAAGAATTTTTATTTAATAATAAACAATTATGATAAATATAACTAATTTTAAACATTAATTTAAAATAATAAAATTTATTTTTATGTTTATTATTATAATTATTAATATTATTTAAATAATTAAATTTAAATTTTATACCACAAATATTAGATAATTCTTTTATACTATCTAAAAAATTTATATTATTAAAACGCATTAAAAAATCTATTACATTACCATATGTTTTACAACCAAAACAATAATAATAATTTTTATTTTCATTAATTATAAATGAAGGATTTTTTTCTGAATGAAAAGGACATATAGATATATATCTATTACCAACTTTTTTAACATTAATTTTTGAAGATATAATTTTAACTATATTACTATGACTTAATATTTTTTTAATATAATCACGAGAAATATATTTCATAATAATTACTTAAAATTTTTTATTTTTTATTTTTAAAAAATTTATTTTTAATTCTTCTTTTTATAGCTAAATTTTTAGCTTTTTTTCTTTTAGTAGTAGGTTTTTCATAAAATTCTCTTTTTTTTATTTCAGTTAAAATACCTGACTTTTCACAAGATCTTTTAAATCTACGTAAAGCTATATCAAAAGGTTCATTTTCTTTAATTATAATAGTAGGCATAAATTTCCTTCAATAAATTTAAAATTTGTTCTATATTTATATTTTATATTATAAAATAATATTTAATATTAACATAATTAATAAATAAAAAAAATGATTATATTTGGTATTGAAACATCATGCGATGAAACTAGTATAAGTTTATATGATAATAAAAAAGGAATAATAATTAATAAAATATATAGTCAATCATATATACACTCAAAATATGGAGGAGTAGTACCTAATATAGCTTCAAAAAATCACTCAAAAAAAATAATAAAATTAATAAAAAATGTAATTAAAAAAACTTTAATTAAAATAGAAAATATAAAAGCAATAGCTTTTACTGCAGGACCTGGATTATCAAGTTCATTAATAATAGGATCTACAGTAGCTAATACTATATCTTTTTTATATAATAAACCATGTATACCTATAAATCATATAGAAGGTCATATATTATCTATTATGATATCAAAAAAAAAACCTAAATTTCCTTTTATATCATTAATAACATCTGGAGCTCATACAATATTAACAATAGTAAATAATTTTAATAAATATAAAATTATAGGAAATTGTTTAGATGATTCAGCTGGAGAAACATTTGATAAAATAGGAAATATAATTAATCTAAAATATCCTGCAGGAGAAAAAATTTCAAAATTTGCTAAATATAGTAAAAAAAAATTTATTTTTCCAAAACCAATTACATCAAATAAAAATAATTTTAATTTTAGTTTTTCAGGATTAAAAACATATGTAATAAATTTTATAAAAAAAAATAAAATAAATTTACAATTTAAATATGATTTATCAAATTCTATAGAAGAAACAATAACAGATATTTTAATTATAAAATGTATAAATGCAGCAAAAAAATATAATATAAATAGAATTAGTATAGTTGGAGGAGTTAGTTCAAATAAAAAATTAAGAAAAAAAATGTCAAAAGAAGCTAAAAAACATAAAATAAAAACTTTTTTTCCAAATAAAAATTTATGTACAGATAATGCTGCTATGATAGCATATACTGGTTATATAAAATATATAACAAAAAAATTTAAAAAAAATAATTTTATAATAAAAATAAAATCTAATTGAAAAATAAATGAAAAATTTTAATATTTTAAAATAATTTATTTATAAAAATATTTTTTAAAAAAAAATATATTTTTTTATATCTTAAAATTTTAATTTTTTTACTTATAAAAATACCAATATATCCTAATTTAATTAAATATTTATTTTTTATATTTTTACATATAATATATATATCTAAAATATATTTTTCTAAAAAAAATAATAATTTATTTTTTAAAGGCAATAATTTTATAAAATTTATAAATTTACGTAAAAAAAATAAATTATTAACATTTCTTCAAACATTAATAATATTTAATAAATTTAAAATCATTATAGATAATATTTCATTTTTATAAAAAAAAACTTTATATAAAAAATTATATATATTCTTAAATAAAATAAAAAATTTTTTTGGTAATTTTAATCTTTTGCAAAAAATAAAAACTTTATTTAAAGTATAATATTTTTTATAAAAATATTTTTTTGAAATTATAGAATATCCAAAAAAAGAAAATAAACATAATAAAATAATTTCTAATCCTAATTTATAATTACTATTATTATTAAATAATAATTTAAAATAATATTTTTTTTTTTTATTATTAAAAATAGAAAATATTTCAGGATAAATTATATTATTTATATTATAAATATTTAATAAATTAAAATATATAAATAAATTTCCTTTTAAAAAAACTTTTTTAGTTTCCAATCAAATTCTTTCAGGTTTTAAATATAAAAGTTCACCAGATTTAACAATTTTTTCAATCAAATTTAAAGTTTTTTTATGAATTATAAAACCAAATTTATAATAAAAAGAATAAATTTTAAATAATCTTAAAACTCTTAAAGGATCTTCAGAAAAATGAAAAGAAACATGTTTAATAATACGATTATTTATATCATTAATACCTCCAAAAAAATCATAATATATACCTTTTTTATAGGCTATAGCATTAATAGTTAAATCTCTTCTATATAAATCTTCTTTTAAAGTAATTTTTTTAGAAAAATTACATAAAAAACCTTTATATCCTTTATTTATTTTAATTTCTTTACGAGCTAAAGCATATTCTTCATAAGTAATAGGATGTAAAAAAACTGGAAAACTATTACCAATAGGTATAAAACCTAAATTAATCATTTCTTTATAAGAAGATCCTATAATAACTCAATCTCTATCTCTTACATTTAATCCTAATAATTTATCACGTACAGCACCACCAACAAGAAAAATTTTCATTATATATAAAATTAAAATTATTATTTTTTTTTATTTAAAAAAATATCTAATATATTATTATCTATTAAATCATTTTGAATTTCTTTTAATGCCAAAATTGTACATTTATCATTTTTTAATTCTTTTAAATAATTATTTCTAGAAAAAATTTGTATTTGTCTAGCTCTAAAAGATGCTATTAAAACAAGATCAAATCTATTACCAATTTTTTTAATTATATTTTCAATAATCAAATTAGACATATTATTTACCATTAATTAAAATATATTTTTATTTATATGTTTATATAATATTTTATACTTATTTATTTTATGATTTAAAATAGGAATTTTAATTTTTTTTCAATATAATTTTATATTTAAAAATTTTTCTATTTTTTTAAAAATATTTGGAATAATAGGACTTAAATAAATAGAAATAATAGCAAAAGTATTTATTATAGTAGTACAAAATTTATGTAATTCATATTTTTTTTTATTTTGTTTACATATTAATCAAGGTTTATAATCATTAATATATTTATTTATTAAATCTATTAATTTATTAACTTCTAATATAACCTTAGAATAATTAAAATTTAAAAAATAATTATTTATTAAATCATATTTACTAATAAAAAAATTATAAAAATTATAATTTAATAATTCATTAGATAAATTATTATTATAATATTTATTTATAAAAGGATATATTCTAGAAGGAATATTTATAAAATTATTAACAAAATTACAATTAATAATTTTTATAAAATCATTTATACATAAATTTATATCATTTATATTATAAGATAATTTACTTGCAAAATAATATCTTAAACTATCAGAATCAAAAAATTTTAATCATTTTTTTATAGAAATAAAATTATTTTTAGATTTTGACATTTTAAATCCATTTATTTTAATATGTCCATGAACTATAATATTAGTTGGTTTTCTAAAATTTAATACATCTAATATTATTGGTAATAATAATCCATGAAAATATAATATATCTTTACCTATAAAATGATAAATTTCATAACTACTATCAATTTTTCAAAAATTATAAAATTCATAATAATTATTTAAATAACAATATTTTTTAAAAACACTTATATATCCTAAAATTGCATCTAATCATACATAAAATCATTTATTTAAAATATATTTATCAGGTATTTTAAATCCAAAATATGGATAATCACGAGAAATATTTCAATTAATAAAATTATTATCTAAAAAAAATAATAATTGATTTTTTATTTCATTTTGAAAATTAGAATTTAATATTCAATTAAATAATATTTTTTTATATTTTTTTATATTAATAAATAAATGATCAGTTTTTTTTAATATAGGAATACTATTAGATAGTAAAGAAATAGGATTAATTAAATCATAAGAATTATATATTTGATTACAATACTCACATACATCACCATATTGATTAAAATTTTTACATTTAGGACATTGACCTTTTATAAATCTATCAGGTAAAAAAATATTTTTTTTTTTATCATAAAATTGATAAATACTTTTTTTATATAGTAAATTTTTATTATTTAAATTATTTAATAATAATAAACAATAAAAATAATTAATTTTATTATGAGTAGTATAATAAATATCATGAAATATATTAAATCTTTTAAATTGTTTTTTATGATCTATTAATATATTTTTTATCATTATTTCAGGTAATAAATTTAATTTATTAGCTTTAATCATTATTGCTGTTCCATGAGAATCATCTGAACATATAAAATAAACATTATTACCTAATAATCTTTGATATTTTACTCATATATCAGCTTGTATATGTTCTAAAATATGTCCTAAATGTATAGGACCATTTGCATAAGGAAAAGCACAAGTAACTAAAATATTTTTCATAAATAAAAATAAAAAATCGGCGAGAGAGGATTTGAACCTCTGACCCACTAGTCCCAAACCAGTTGCGCTACCAAACTACGCCACTCACCGATAAAGGTGGTTAATGGGATTCGAACCCATGACATCTAGAACCACAATCTAGAGCTCTACCTACTGAGCTATAACCACCATAATTAATTATATATATTATAACAAAATTTTAAAATTATTATTAATATCTTTTCATCATATTAAAAAATTCATCATTTGTTTTAGTCATAGATAATTTTTTAATTAAAAATTCCATAGCATCAATTTCACTCATAGGTTGAATAATTCTTCTTAATATTCAAATTTTTTGTAACTCATTAAAAGAAGTTAATAATTCTTCTTTACGTGTTCCAGATCTATTATAATCTATAGCAGGAAAAACTCTTTTTTCTGCTATTTTTCTAGATAAATGTAATTCCATATTACCAGTACCTTTAAATTCCTCATATATTACTTCATCCATTTTAGAACCAGTATCTATTAAAGCAGTTGCTATTATAGTTAAACTACCTCCTTCTTCAACATTTCTAGCAGCACCAAAAAATCTTTTAGGTCTATGTAAAGCATTTGAATCTATTCCTCCAGTTAAAACTTTTCCAGAAGAAGGAACAACAGTATTATATGCTCTTGCTAATCTAGTAATAGAATCTAATAATATAATAACATCTTTTTTATGTTCAACTAATCTTTTTGCTTTTTCAATAACCATTTCAGATACTTGTATATGTCTTAAAGCAGGTTCATCAAAAGTTGAAGCAATAACTTCTCCTTTAACTAATCTATACATTTCAGTTACTTCTTCAGGTCTTTCATCAATTAATAAAACAATTAATACACAATCAGGATAATTTAAACTAATACTTTTAGCAATATTTTGTAATAAAATAGTTTTTCCAGCTTTAGGTGGAGCAACTATTAATCCTCTTTGACCTCTTCCTATAGGAGAAGCTAAATCTAATACACGAGAAGTAATATCTTCTTTAGAACCATTACCAATTTCCATATATAAACGACAATTTGTATGTAAAGGAGTTAAATTTTCAAACAAAATTTTATTTTTTATATTATCAGGTTTATCATAATTAATAGTACTAATTTTTAATAAAGCAAAATAACGTTCTGTTTCTTTAGGAGGACGAATTTTACCAGAAATAGTATCACCAGTTCTTAAATTAAATCTACGTATTTGACTAGGAGATACATAAATATCATCAGGACCTGCTAAATAAGAACTATCACAAGATCTTAAAAATCCAAAACCATCTTGTAAAATTTCTAAAACACCATTACCAAAAATATCTTCTCCACTTTTACAATGTTGTTTTAATATAGAAAAAATAATATCCTGTTTACGCATTCTAATTAAATTCTCTAATCCATTTTTTTTACCAAGAATAATTAATTTAGAAACTGACATATTTTTTAATCGTGTAAGATTCATAATAACATAATAATTAAATATTAATTAAAAAATAAATTACTAAATATATAAATTTAAAAATTTTATTAATTGATTTTCAGTTAAATAACCTATTTTACTAGATAATAAAATACCTTTATTGAATAATATAATTGTAGGAACACTAATAATATTATATTTTTTTATTATAATATTAGATTCATTTACATTTAATTTAACAAATTTAATTTTATTAATATAATTTTTATAAATATTTTTTAATAAAGAAATTAATAACTTACATGGTCCACATCATTGAGATCAAAAAATAACTAAAACATAATTATTATTTAATAATACTTCATTATTAAATAAATTATCATTAATATTTATAATTTTAATATTCATAAAACCTCTATAATAAAATAATAATAATAAAATACATTTTACTACATTTTAAATTAAAAACATAAATAATAATATATAAAATATAATACTATTATTATATATATAAATATATATTTATATATATATTAACATAAACAATAAATAATTAAATTATTTTAAAAAAAAAATTAAATATTTAATATATTTAAAAAATAAAAAATAAAATATATAATAAATAAATTTTTATAAACAAAATAATAAAATTTCAATAAAAAATTTAAAATTATTTTTTTTAATATATTTAAAAATTAAAATAAAAATATAAATATTTAATAAATATAATAAATATTATTATATAATATTAATTTATATATATATATATATTAATTAAAAATAATTATAAAAACCATTATTGATTAATAATATTTAATTTTATTATAATAATATAATTATTAATATAATTAAATTATAAAAAAATGATAATATCAAGTAAATTTAATATAGGACAACAAGTAAGACATAAATTATTAGGATTTTTAGGAGTAATAATAGATATAGATGCAAAATATTCTTTAAATAATAATAAAAAAAATAAAAAAATATATAAAAATAAAAAAATAAAAAAATCTCCATGATATCATGTTATTATAGAAGATAATAATGGATATCCTATTCATATATATTTAGAAGAACATCATTTAATATTAGAATATGAAAAAAATCATCCTAATCAATCTTCTTTAGATAAACTTTCAAAAACAATAAAAAAAAAATTTAAAAAAAAAAATTAATGAAAATATTAGGAATAGGTATAGATATAATAAATATTAAAAGAATAAAAAAAATTTATAATAGTAAAAAATTTTTTTATAAAAAAATATTAACAAAAAAAGAATTATTAGAATATAAAAAAAAAAAAAATAAAATTCAATATTTAGCAAAAAAATTTGTATCAAAAGAAGCAGCATGTAAAGCGTTAGGAATAGGAATGAAAAATGGAATAAATTTTAAAAATTTTGAAATATATCATAATAAATTAGGTAAACCAAAAATAAAATTTCTTAAAAAAGCATTAAAAATATTTAAAAAAAAAAATGCTAATAAAACATTCATTAGTATTTCAGATGAAAAAAAATATGCACAATGTATAGTAATAATTAGTACTTAATAAATTAAAAAAAATTTAATTATAAAAAATGAAAAATATAGAATTAAAAGTAAAATACAGAAAAAAAAAAGGATCACAATATAATAAAAAAATAAGAAAAAAAAATTTAATACCAGGAATAATATATGGAAAAAATAAAAATAATATATTAATAAAAATTAATCATAATAATATATATAATAAAATATTTAAAAATCAAAATAAAAAAGAAATTATATTTAATATAAAAATAAAAAAAAAAATAATAAAAACTAAAATAAAAAATATACAAAAACATCCATATAAAAATAAAATATTACATATAGATTTTATATATTATAAAATATAATGAGTCGTACAGGATTTGAACCTGTGACCAATTGATTAAAAGTCAACTGCTCTACCACTGAGCTAACGACCCATAAAATATAAATTATAAATATTTTATTATAACTTATTATTTAAAATATTAAAATATTAATTTTAATATTTTATAAAAAATAAAATTATAATTATGATTAATATAATTAATGAAAAAATAAATAATTTATCTAAAAAATATAAAAAATTTTTAATTGCATATAGTGGAGGTATAGATTCAACAACTTTATTATATAGTTTAATAAAAAACAAAAACATAAAAAATAAAAATATTAGAGCAATACACATAAATCATAATTTATCAAAAAAATCAAAAAAATGAGAAAATAAATGTATTTATATATGTAAAAAATGAAAAATAAAATTAATTATAAAAAATATATTTATTAAAAAAAAAAATAATATAGAAAATAAATGTAGAAAAAAAAGATATAAAATTTTTATTAAAAAATTAATTCATTCTGAAATTTTATTAACTGCACATCATAAAAATGATCAATGTGAAACAATATTATTATCTATAAAACGTGGATGTGGATTAGATGGATTATCAGGAATAAAAAAAAAATATAAAATAAATAAAAAAACAATTTTTAGACCTTTTTTAAATATAAAAAAAAAAATAATAATAAAATATGCTAAAAATAATAATTTAAATTGAATTGAAGATAAAAGTAACAAAAATATAAAATTTGATAGAAATTTTATTAGAATAAAAATAATACCAAAAATAATTAAAAAATGACCTTATTTTATAAATTGTATAACAAGAACAGCAAAAATATGTTTAAAACAAAAATTATTATTAGAATATTTTATTAAAAAAAAAATAAAAAAAATATTAATAAAAAACAATATAATAAATATAAAATATTTATATAAATGAAAAAAAGAAGAATGAATTTTAATATTAAGAAAATGAATTAAATTAAATAAAAAAAAAACATTATCTTATAAAAATATAAATATATTATGAAATAATATATTCAAAAAAAAAAAAAAAATATATTTTCAACTAATGTTTAAAAAATTTATTATATATAAATATAAAAATTATTTATTTATAGAAAAAAAATATAAAGAAAAAAATAATACTATAATATGAAAAAATACAAATAAAAAAATTAAATTATTTAATAATATAGGTTATTTATCAATTAATAAAAAAATAAAAAATAAAAATAACTTAGTTAGAAAACCATATAAAAATGAAATAATATATATAAAATTTAATTATAAAGGATATATAAATATATTAAATAAAAAAATAAAAATTAAAAAAATATGACAAAAATATAAAATATATCCTTGAAAAAGAAAAATAATACCAATTATTTTTTATAATAAAAAACCTATAATATGTCCTAATTTATTTAGAACAAAATATGCAAAATCAAAAAATAATAAATATTGAAATATAAATTTAATTAAATAATTTTATTATATTTTAATAATAAAAAATCAAATATATTATATATATTAATATATTTAATATTATTATTTAGTCTATCTCTAAATTCTAATAAATTTAAAGACAATAATTTATTACTTATTAATAAAATATTAGGTATTCCAATAATTTCAAAATCAGTTAACATTTCTCCAATAAATAATTTTCTATCATCTAATAATACATTAATTTTATTAAATATTAAAAAATTATAAATTTTAAAAGATATTTTATATACATTAGTATTATTATACATATTTATTGGTACAATACCTATTTTAAAATGAGATATAGATAAAGGTAATATTATATTACCATTACTATTATATTTATCTATTATACTAAAAATTAATCTAGTTATTCCAATACCATAACATCCCATATATATTTTATTTTTTAAAAAAAAATTTTTATTAAAAAAAATATTAGGATAATAATCCATTAATTTAAATGTATGAGCTAATTCTATAGAATTATATTTTTTTTTTTTTTTTTTAAATTTATTTTTTTTTATAAAAATAAAAATATTTTTACATATATCATAAAATCCACTTACATTTATATTTTTATAAAAATTAACATTATAATATAAATTATAATTTATATTTGACCCAAAAATAAAATTTTTTCAATTTAATAAAGAATAATCAGCAATAATTTGATAAAAATATCCAAATGGACATAAAAAAATACTATTTATATTAAATTTTTTCATTATATATTTTTCACTTAAAATTTTTATATTCATAAAAAAAGGAAAAATTTTATATAATTTATTTAAATCTATATTTTTTTTATAAGGAACTAAAATAAACATAAAAGTATTATAATTTTTTGTATATATTTTTATTAATATAGTTTTAATAAAATAATTAATATTTATAATATTTTCTATATTATATTTTAATAAATATTTATAAATATTAATTAATTTTATTTTTTTAAAAATAAATTTTATTTTTTTTTTTTTATTTAAAAAACAATTAAAAATATTATCAATATATTTATAATAAAAAATTTTATTATCTCCATAAATAGAATTTATATGAAATTCATGAGATATTTTTCCACATATATTACCACATTTAGCTTCTTTATAAAAAAAATCTAAACCAATATCAAAAAATATATTTTTATATATTAATAAAATATTTTCATAAAAATTATTTAAACATTTTATAGAATTATGAAAAGAATAAGCTTCTTTCATTATAAATTCTAACGATCTTAAAATATTATATCTAGGCCTAATTTCATCTCTAAATTTAGTTTGTATTTGATAAAAAAATTTAGGATATAAATTATTTTTTATTTCACTACAAACTATATTCGTAATAATTTCTTCATTAGTAGGAGATAAAATAAAAGATTTATTATATCTATTATAAATTTTAAATAATTCTTTACCATATAAATTATATCTATTACTTTTTTTTAACAAAATAGAATTTTGTAATATAGGAATATATATTTCTATACCATCTATTTTATTCATATAATTCTTTATAATTTTATTTATATTATTAATTACTTTTAAACCATTTGGTAATCATATATATATACCAGAAGATAATTTCTTAATTAAACCTCCTTTAATCATTAAATTATATATTTTATTCTTATTTTCATTATAATTATTTTTTTTAGTAAATAAAAAATATTTTTTTGTTCTCATATTTAAAATTTTAAATATTAAATTTTTATATTTTTTTTATACAAATCATTTTACCTAAATAACATCCACCTAAAATATGTAAATGTAAATAATCAATTTCCTGACCTGAATTTTTATTACAATTAATAATAATTCTATATCCACTTTTATTAATATTATTTTTTTTAGCTAACTTAGAAGCTACAAATAACATTCTTCCTAATATAAATATATTATCTTTAATAACATAATTTAAATTTTTTATATATACATTAGGAATAATTATAATATGAATAGGACATTTAGGATTTATATCATTAAAAGCAGTAACATAATTATCTTTATATAAAATTTTTACTTTTATTTCATTATTAATAATTTTATTAAAAATATTATTTTTCATTTTTTTCCTTTAAAATATAAATAAATATTTAATTTATTAATTTAATAAAATTAATTTTAAATAATTATAATAAAATAAATATTATTTATTGATATATATCAATTAATTTTATATTATATAATATAGTTTTAAATAAAAATATATATTTTATAATATAAAGGTCTATAGCTCAGCGGTTAGAGCACACCCCTGATAAGGGTGAGGTCAGTGGTTCAAATCCTCTTAGACCTATTGGGGGTATAGTTTAATCTGGTAGAACAATGGTCTCCAAAATCATAGGTTAGGGTTCAAATCCTTCTACCCCTGTAATATTTTAAAATAATTAATTATATATAAATAATATGAAAAAAAAATTTAATCTTTTTAAAAAAATTACAAAATATATAAATAAAAAAATTAATATATTATTAAATAAACATAATGGTAAATTAAAATTAATAAATGTAGATAAAAATAATAATATTTTATTAAAATTTAAAGGAAATTGTAAAACATGTAATTTTAAAAAAAATACATTTATTAATTTAATAATTATTAAACTAAAAAATAATTTTCCTATTATTAATAATATAAATTATACATAAATATTATTTATATCTTGATATATAAAATCTATATTTTGTATTTATTTTAATTAAATCACCACAATTAATAAAATTAGGTACTTTTATTTTTAAACCTGTACTTAATATAGCTATATTATTTTTAGATCTTTTTTTTTCTTTATTATTAGTAATATAAATAACTTTTATATAAATATATTTTGGAATATTTATTGATATAGGTATTTTATTTCAAAAAATAATATCATATATATTATTAACATATATTCAATATTTATATTTTAAAATAATATTTTTATTTAAAATTATTTCATTATAATTATTATTATTAATAAAAAATCAATTATTTTTAAATTCATAAATATAAACATATTTATCTATAAATATATTAGCTTTTTTTATATTATTAAATGATTTAAAATTTTTATCAATTAATTTATTATTTATTAAATTTCTTATTTTAGTTCTTATAAAAGAATTTCCTTTTCCAGGATTAATAAAATCTAAAAATTCTATTTTATAAGGTTCATTTAAATAAATTATATTATTTCCTAAAAAAAAAATACTTTTAATATTAATCATATAATAATTTACAATTTTAAATTTTAAAATAATAAAATAAATTATACAATATTTAAATTTATATTAAAATATTATTATTAATTTAAAATATAAAATAATTTAAAAAAATATAAAAATAATATAAAATATAATTGTTTAATAATAAATATATAAAAATATTAAACTAAATAATAAATAATATAAATATATAATAAATAAATAAAATATAATTTTAATATAAAAAAATATTTATTTATTTTTAAAAAAAATATTTAATAATATATAATAAAAATATATTAAATAAAAAATTTTTTATAAAATAATTAAAAATAAAAATTATAAATTTAATAAATACTACAAAAATATAAAAATCAATATTTTAATTAAAAAATAAAATGTTTAAAAAATATAATTCATTTAATAAAGAAAAGAAAATATATAATTATTGAAAAAAAAATAATTTTTTTAATCCAAAAAATAATAATAATAATAATAAAAATAATTTTTCTATAATTATGCCACCTCCTAATATCACAGGAAACTTACATATAGGACATGCTTTTCAACAAACTATTATGGATTTAATAGTAAGATATAATAAAATGAATAACAAAAATACACTATGATTAATGGGAACAGATCATGCAGGTATAGCAACACAAATTCTAGTAGAAAACTACTTAAAAAAAAAAAAAAAATATAAATATTTTTCAAAAAAAAATATAATAAATGAAATTTGAAAATGAAAAAAAAAATATGAAAATAAAATAAATAAACAAACCGAATTAATAGGTAGTTCAATATATTGAAAAAAAACATGTTTTTCTTTAGATAAAAATTTTAAATATGCAGTTAAAAAAGCTTTTATTAAATTATATAATAATAATTTAATATATAAAAAAAAAAAAATAGTATATTGAGATAAAAAAATAAAAAATTCAATATCTAATTTAGAAATTAATACAAAAAAAAAACTAGTAAAAAAATATTTTATAAAATTTAAAATATTTAAAAAAAATAAATATATAACAATATCTACAACAAAACCAGAAAAAATATTATGTATTACAGGAATAATTATAAATAAAGATATAAAAAATAATAATAAATTTATAATAAATCCATTAACTAAAAAATTAATAAAAATAATAATTAATAAAAAAAATAAAAAAAATAAAAAAAAAATAATTTCAAGTTTTAATAATAAAAATATAAAAATAATAAAAAAAAATAAATTAAATATAATTAGTATATTTCAAAATAATGGAAATATTAAAAAAAACATAAAAATATATAATTATAAAAAAAAAAAAATAAAATATTTAAAATTTAAAAATTTAAAATGAATTAAAAATATAAATTATTTAATAGTTAGAAAAAAAATAATAAAATATTTAAAAAAAAATAATCTATTAAAAAAAATAAAATATAAATTAAAAAAAATTAAATATAGCAATAAAACAAATTCTATTATTTTCCCTAAATTAACTAATCAATGATATATAAAAACATCTAAATTATCAAAAAAAGTAATTAAAAATATAAAAAATAAAAATATTAAAATATTTCCTAAAAAATATAAAAAATTATTTTTTTATTGAATGAAAAATATAAAAGATTGATGTATATCTCGTCAAATATATTGAGGACACAAAATTCCAATTTGATATGATTTAAAAGGAAATAAATATATTGGTTATAATATAAAACATATAAAAAAAAAATATCCAAATATAAATTATAAAAAATTAAAACAAGATAAAAACATTTTAGATACTTGATTTTCTTCTTCTTTATGAAGTTTTACATCATTAGGATGACCAAAAAAAAAAAATAAATTAAATAAATTTCATCCATTAAATTTAGTAATAAGTGGTTTTGATATAATATTATTTTGAATTTGTAAAATGATAATGATGACAACATATTTAATAAAAAAAAATGGTATACCACAAATACCTTTTAAAAAAATTTTTATTACTGGATTAATAAGAGATGAAAATGGAAAAAAAATGTCAAAATCTTTAGGAAATGTAATAGAAATTTCTGATTTAATAAAAGGAATATCATTAAAAAAATTAATAAAAAAAAGAACTAAAAATTTATTTAAAAATAATGAAATTAATAAAATAAAAAAAAATACAAAAAAATTTTTTCCAAATGGAATTAAACCGAATAAAATTGATGTAATAAGATTTACTTTAATATCTATATCTACATCTACATTAAAAATTAATTTTAACAAAAATAAATTAATTTTTGGCTACAATTATTGTAATAAATTATGAAATGTATGTAAATATATTTTTAAAATAATAAAAATAAACAAAAATTATATAAAAAAAAAAATAAAAATTAAAAAATTATTATTAATAGAAAAATGAATTTTATATAAATTTAATAAATTAATTATTAATTATCATAAAAATATAAAATTATTTAAATTTAATATACTAATTGAAAATATTTTTAAATTTTTAAAAAATTATTTTTGTGATTGATATATAGAATCTTGCAAATTTAAAAAATTAAATAATAATAATAAATTATTATTAATATATATAATTAATAATTTTTTAAAATTATCTCATCCAATAACACCATTTATTACAGAATATATATGAATAAATAATTATAAAAATTCTATTTTAGAAAAAAAAATTCCAAATATAAAATATAAAATAAATAATTTTAAAAAATACAAATTAATATTTAATATATTTAAAAAAATAATTTTTTTAATAAGAAATTTTAAAAAAAAAAATAAAATAAAAAAAATTAATATTATATATATATTAAATTTAAACTTAATATATAAAAATATTTTAATAAAAAATAAATATTTATTCAAATTAATAAATATAAAAAAAATATATTTTTTTAAAAAAAAAAATTTTTTAAAATTTTATAAAAATAAAAATATTATATTTTTAGTAAATAAATTATATATATATATAAGCGAGTAACGGGATTTGAACCCGTATCTTTAGTTTGGAAAACTAAAATAATACCTTTATAAAATACTCGCAAAATATATTTAATGGTAGGAGAAGGATTCGAACCTTCGAAGTTATTATAACAACAGATTTACAGTCTGCCCCCTTTAACCACTCGGGAATCCCACCTAATATTACATTATTATATATAAATATTAATGCCGGCTACCGGAATCGAACTGGTGACCTACTGATTACAAGTCAGTTGCTCTACCTACTAAGCTAAGCCGGCAAAATGGAATTAAGCGGATTTGAACCGCTAACCTTCTGATTGCAAAACAGATGCTCTACCATTTGAGCTATAACCCCAAATTTACAAAACTACAATAATTATTTTATCACAAACACATTTTAAAAAACCTTTATATATAAATATATCATAAATTTTTTTTTTATATACATATATATAACATTTTTTTAAAATAGTAATTAATGGACAATGATTTTTATAAATTTCAAAATTTCCATAAAAATTACATATTTTAATAAATTTAATTTCTTTATACTTAAATAAAAATTTATATTTTGAAAAAACTAACATTTTTAAATTCATAAAATATATTATTATAATTATTTTTTATATATTTCACTAATATCACCAATCATATAAAAACAATTTTCAGGTATATTATCACATTTACCTTCTAAAATTAATTTAAAACTTTTTATAGTTTTTTTTACAGGAACATATTTACCAGGAATATTAGTAAAAATTTCACTTACATGAAAAGGTTGAGATAAAAATTTTTGTATTTTTCTAGCTCTTGAAACCAATAATTTATCTTTTTCAGATAATTCATCCATACCTAATATAGATATTATATCTTTTAATTCTTTATATTTTTGTAAAATTTTTTTTACTCCTAATGCAACTTCATAATGTTCTAATCCTACTATATTAGAATTTAATTGATCACTACTAGATAATAATGGATCTACAGCTGGATAAATTCCAAAAGAAGAAATTTGTCTATCTAATACAACAATAGCATCAAGATGAGAAAATGTAGTAATAGCTGAAGGATCACTAAAATCATCTGCAGGAACATATACTGCTTGAACTGAAGTAATAGAACCATTTTTACTAGAATATATACGTTCTTGCAATATACCCATTTCTTCAGATAAAGTCGATTGATATCCAACAGATGAAGGTAATCTTCCTAATAAAGTAGATATTTCAGTTCCAGCTAATATATATCTATATATATTATCAATAAAAAACAAAACATCATAACCTTCATCACGAAATTTTTCAGCTACAGTTAAACCTGTTAATGCAACACGAAATCTATTTCCTGGAGGTTCATCCATTTGACCATAAATTAAAGAAACTTTATCTATTACTTTAGAAGAACACATTTCATGATAAAAATCATATCCTTCTCTTATTCTTTCTCCAACACCAGTAAAAACAGAATATCCTGAATGTTTAACAGCTATATTTCTTATTAATTCCATCATATTTACTGTTTTACCTACTCCTGCACCTCCAAATAAACCTATTTTGCCACCTTTTAAAAAAGGACAAATTAAATCAATAACTTTAATTCCAGTTTCTAATATTTTTTGAGAATAAGATAAATTTAAATATTTAACAGAATTATTATATATACATCTATATTCTTTACAAGATATTTTACCTTTACCATCTATAGGTTTTCCTAAAACATTTATTATTCTTCCTAATAATTTTTTTCCAACAGGAATATATATTTTTTTAAAAGAATCTATTACAAATAAACCTCTATAAATATTTAATGTTGAACCTATAGCTATAGTTCTTACTATATTTTCATTTAAATAATTATGTACTTCTAATGCTAATATTTTTTTTTTATCTTTTATAACATATAAT
This sequence comes from Candidatus Stammera capleta, assembly GCA_036689225.1. Taxonomy (GTDB): domain Bacteria; phylum Pseudomonadota; class Gammaproteobacteria; order Enterobacterales; family Enterobacteriaceae; genus Stammera; species Stammera capleta_AH. The sequence continues at coordinate 261,528 of CP144768.1, forward strand.
AAATTAAATAATTTAGGTATATAATTATTATTAAATTTTACATCAATAATAGAACCTAATATTTTAATTATTTTACCTTTTTTTTTTTTACTACACATAAATTTGCCATATTAATTTTAATTTAAAAAAGATATTATTTCTATTATTTCTTTAGTAATATTAAATTGACGTAATTTATTATAACTTAAATTAAATTTTTTAGATAAATTATTAGAATTTAAAGATGAATTTTTCATTATAAAAATTCTATTAAAATATTCACATATCATATTATTTAATATATAAAAATATATATTTGAATTTATATATTCAAATAATATTTTTTTAAATAAAAAAAATTTATTATTTTCATAAATATATTCTTTTTTTATATTATTATTATTAATATTTATTAATGGTAATATTGAAAAAATATTTAATTTACATATATTTTTTTTTAATATATTACTAAATATAAATACTTTACTATATTTATATTTTTTATAAAATATTAATATATTATATGTTATATATTTTTTAATTTTATTAATTATATTTGATATAAAATATGTTTTTAAAATATTAAATTTTATACTATTTAATTTTAATAAACTAATTAATAAATCATATTTTTTACCTATAATAATAAAATTAATATTTTTAAATAAAAAATTATTATTTTTTATATGACTAATTATATTTTTATACAAATTTATATTTAAATTACCACATAAACCTTTATTAGTTAAAATAATTACATATAAAATATTTTTTAAAACAATATTATTTTTAAATAAAAAATAATCATTATAAATATCTATATCATAGATTATTTCATCAAAAAAATTTTTATATATATTAGAAAAAAATAATTTTTTATATAAAATTTTATATTTTAATATAGAAATATTTTCCATAGATTTAGTAATTTTATATATATAATTAGTAATATTAATTTTATTTTTTAAATTATTTTTATTTATCAATATAAATTCTCCAAAATATTTTTATATATTTCAATTATATTTTTTTTTAAATCTACAAATAATTTTTTTTAATTTATCAATAATATTAATATTTAAAATACCATATTTATTTATTTTTTTTTTTAAAGAAAAAAACTTATTTTTAGTAAATTCAAATAATTGATTTTCAAAAAAATAAATATCTTTAATTTTAATATTATCTAAATAACCAAATTTTAAAGAAAAAAATATTAGAACTTGTTTAAATAAAGATAGAGGACTATATTGTTTTTGTTTTAAAATTTCAACTATTTTTTTACCATAATTTAATTGATCATTTATACTTTTATCTAATTCAGAAGAAAATTTAGAAAATTTTAATATTTCATAATATTGACATAATAAACTTTTTAAAGAACTAGATAATTTTTTCATTATATCAGTTTGAGCAGATGAACCAATACGTGAAATAGAAATACCAGGATTAATAGATGGTTTAATATTAGAATTAAATAAATCAGATTCTAAAAATATTTGTCCATCAGTAATAGAAATTATATTAGTAGGAATAAAAGAAGAAATATCTCCTTCATAAGTTTCTACTATAGGTAAAGATGTTAAAGATCCACAAACATCATCTTTTTTATAATTTTTATTATATTTTTTAATAAAATCAAAATTAACATATGCACATCTTTCTAATAATCTAGAATGTAAATAAAAAATATCTCCTGGATATGCTTCTCTTCCAGGAAAACGACGTAATAAAAGAGAAATTTGACGATATGAAATAGCATGTTTAGATAAATCATCATATACTATTAATACATCATTCCCATAATTTCTAAAATATTCTGCTATAGAACATGCAGAATAAGGACTTATATATTGAAAAATAGAACTTTCTGAAGAAGAAGCAACCACAATACAAGTATATTTTAAAGAATCATAATATTCTAATTTTTTAACTATATTAATAATAGAAGATAATTTTTGTCCTATAGAAACATATATACATTTAACATTTAAATTACGTTGATTAATAATAATATCTATAGCTAAACTAGTTTTACCAGTTTTTCTATTTCCTATAATTAATTCTCTTTGACCTAAACCTATAGGTATAATACTATCAATAAATTTATAACCAGTATATAAAGGTCTATTAATAAATCGTCTATCTATTATTTCAGGACATTTATATTCTACAGGATAATAATCATCATTAATTATATCACCTTTACCATCTATTGGTATTCCTAAAAAATTTACAATTCTACCTAACATATTTTTTCCTACAGGAACACTCAATCTTTTACCAGTACTTTTAACTTTCATTCCAACTTTTAAATACATATTAGAAACTAATGATATTGCATTAACAACATATTCATCTAAATCAAAAACTAAAGCATATCCAATATTATCTGGAAATTCAATCAATTCATTTAAAAATACTTTAGACAAACCAGAAATTTTTATTATTCCATCAATTATAGAAATAACTTTACCTTCATAATAAATATCAATTTCATTTTTTAATTTAAATATTTTTTTTTGAATCAATTTATTAATTTTTCTTAAATAAAATGACATTTTATTCTCTTTAATTATTATTATTAAAAATAAATTTTATACTTTCAATTAAACTAGCATTAATAACAAAATTATTTATATAAATTTTAAAACCAGCAATAAGTTCTTTATTTTTTTTAAATATATATATTTTTTTTTTGTTATAAAAAAATTTATTAATTATTTTTTTTATAAAGAAAATATTTTTATTATTAATAAAATAACTACTATATATTTTTATATATATAATATTTTTATATTTCATATATAAATAAATAAAATTTTTATATATTAAATAAAAATATGAAAATATTTTTTTTTCTAATATATTTTCTATAAAATTTTTCATAAAAATATCTATTTTAATTTTATTAATAAAAAATATACTATATATTTCTTTTAAACATTTTTTTTTATTTAATAAAAAAAAATTTATTCATATTTGTTTTTTAGTTATTATTAATAATATTTTAAAAAATTTTTTTCATAAAATAATTTTTTTTTTATATTTACTATTATTAAAAAAATTTAATAAATAATAAGAATAAATTAATGATTTATAATAAATATTTATCATATATTTAAAAACTAAATTTTATATTTTTTTAATAATTCATTTATATAATCATTATTTAATTTTTTATTAAAATTATTTTTTGTTATTTTAATTAACATATTATTTAATATATAATTAATATTTTTATAAAAATCATTATACATAATTTTTTTCTCATTTTTAATTTTTATTCTATTATTAGATAATATTTTTTTATATTTTTTAAAAGCTTTTTTTTTTGTATTATCTATAATAGATTTACTTTTTTTATTAGCTTCTAAAATAATAAAAGAAGATATTTTTTTATTTTTATCAATTATTTTATTTATTCTATTTTTTAAAATTAAAATTATTCTTTTAATTTTTTTTATTTTATTATATTCTGATAAAATATTTTCTTTTCTTTTATTAATTTTTTTATTTAAATAAGGTCAAATATATTTTTTACAAAATATTAAATAAAAAATAAAAATTATAATTTGAACTATAAAAGTAATATTTATTTCCATAATAATTATTTAATAACAGAAAACATTATATATAAACTTAAACCAATTATTATCATAGGAATAGAATCTATTAATCCAATTACAATAAAAAATTGATTTCTTAATAATGAAGCTTCACTAGGTTGTCTAGATATACTATTTAAAAATTTTCCACCTAATATACCTATTCCTATAGAAGTTCCTATAGAAGATAAACCCATCATTATAGCAGTAGATATATATAAAATATTATTTTTCATATTAAATCTCCATATTATATTATTCTTAACATATATATATTAACGTAAGTATCATAAATATAAAAGATTGCAAAAAAGAAACTAATAAATGAAAAAACATTAAAGGTATAGCAAACATTCATTGTAATCATAATGGAACAACAAAATATATTAAAATAAATATAATTTCTCCTGAATACATATTACCAAATAATCTTAAAGATAAAGATAATAATTTAGCAATTATATCAATTGATTGTAATAATATATTTGCAAATATTAAATAAGAATTATTAAAAGGATGATATATAAAATTATAAAATATTTTTTTAAAACCTAAATTAATTAATTTATATATTAAAATATAAATTAATACAGTAAAAGATATAGAAAAAGTAAAGTTAATATCTGCTGATGGACTAATTAAAAAATATTTTCATTTAAAAATTTTTTTTATTAAATAAGGTAATATATCTATAGGAAATATACTTACTATATTAACTAAAAATATTCAAGTAAATACTGAAAATGCCAAAGAAAATATATTTTTATTTTTTTTTTTAGAAATTTCTTTAACATTATAATAAACAAATAATATAACAACATCTAAAAAAATAGACAATTTTGATGGAACTTTATTATTTTTTATATTTTTTAATGAATAAAAAATATATAAAATAATTAAAAATAATAATATTATAGAAACAATAAAAGAATCTAAATTTAGATTTCAAAATGAATATTTATTATTATTTAAACTATCTAATAATTTAAATTTTAATAAATTAAATTTTAAATGTGTTAAATGATTTTTAATATAATTTTTTTTTGAAAAAAAACTAAATATAATATTTTTAATCATATATTTTATTAATTAAAAAATTATATAATAATATATATTATATATTATTAATAATTTTATTTTTTTTTATATATATTAAAATAGATATAATTGATGCTGGAGTAATCCCTGATATTTTATAAATATCACTTAAATATTTAAATTTATAATTTATTAATTTTTTTTTTATTTCGTTAGATAAACCATTAATTAAATTATAATCTAAATTTTTAGGCATAATTATTTTTTTATAAAAATTTAATCTATTTATTTCTAATTTTTGTTTATTTAAATATCCATTATACTTAATAAGTATTTCAGTTTCTTCTAAAAATTTTTTTTTTATATTATTAAAATTAAAATTATTTATAATTTTTTTTAATGAAATAGAATAATTACATATTAATGATTTTATACTTATTTCATTTTTAATTTTTTTATTAATATAAAATTTATTTAAAATATTTTTAGAAAAATATTTTATATTTATTTTTTTATTTTTAAAATAATTATAATTATTATTAATAATATTCATTTTATTTAAAAAAAAATTTCATTTATTTTTACTTATTAAATTTAATTTATATCCATAAGGAGTTAATCTATAATCAGCATTATCTTCTCTTAAAAATAATCTATATTCAGATCTTGAAGTAAACATTCTATATGGTTCATCTACTCCTTTATTACATAAATCATCTATCATTACACCTATATAAGAATTTAATCTATCAAATATAAAATTTGATTTACCTATAATTTTTAATCCAGAATTTATTCCAGCTACTAATCCTTGAGCTGCAGCTTCTTCATATCCTGTAGTACCATTAATTTGTCCAGCAAAAAATAAATTTTTTATAATTTTACTTTCTAAAGTTAATTTTAAATTTTTAGGATTAAAAAACATATATTCAACTGCATATCCAGGTTTAATTATTTTAGCATTTTCTAATCCCTTTATAGTATGAATAAATTTATTTTGTATATTAATAGGTAAACTTGTAGATATCCCATTAGGATAAATTGTATTACTATATAATCCTTCTTTTTCTAAAAATATATGATGTTCATTTTTATAAGGAAAATTTACTATTTTATCTTCTATTGAAGGACAATATCTAGGTCCTATACCAATTATTTTACCATTATATAATGGACTACTTCTTAAATTATTTTTTATTATTTTATGAGTCTCTTTATTAGTATATGTTATATAACATTTAATTTGTGGTAATTTATTATATTTTTTTAAAATACTAAAAAAAGAAAAATAATTAATTTTATTACTTTTTTGTTTTTCTAAATATTTATAATTTATAGAATTTTTATGTATTCTTGGAGGAGTACCAGTTTTAAAATATTTAAAATCAAATTTATATTTTTTAAAAAATTTTGGTAATTTTATAGAAGAATGATCATTTATTCTTCCTCCTCTTTCAATTTTATTACCTATAAAAATTTTAGAATTTAAAAAAGTACCAGTAGTTAATATAACTATATTAGTATATATTTTTTTTTTTAATGTTATAACACCTTCAATTGTATTATTATTAATAATTAAATCTATAACTTCATCTTGATATATAGTAATATTTTTTCTTTTACTTATAATATAATAGGAATTATATTTATATAATTTTTTATCTATTTGAACTCTAGTAGATTGTACAGCTTTACCTTTACTTAAATTTAAAATTTTATATTGTATACTAGATAAATCTGCTAATCTTGCCATTAATCCACCTAATGCATCTATTTCTTTTACTAAATGACTTTTACCTAAACCTCCAATAGAAGGATTACATGACATTGTTCCAATATTTTTAATATTACAAGTAATTAATAATACATTTTTTACTATTTTAGAAGATATATAACTTGCTTCTATACCAGCATGTCCTCCTCCAATTATAATTATATCAAAAAACATATTAACCTTTTTAATAATTAAAGAAATTTAAACTTATTATATTACATAATTTTAATATTTAAAATAGTTTTATATTTTTTTTTTTAAAAAAAAAAATAAAAATATATTGTTTTAATAAAAAAAATGAATTATAATTTTATAACTTTTTAATATTAAAGAAAATTAGAAATTATATTTAAAATAAAGAAATTTTATGAATAAAAAAAAGTTTTTATAATAGATAGTAATATATATATATATAAATCTTTTTATGCAATAAATTATAAAAAAAATATTATTAATTTTAAAAAATCATTTAAAATATTTT